>NZ_BAABGN010000014.1:0-1116 GCF_039541595.1 Georgenia halophila
TCGTCTGGAACTCGACCTCGGTCAGTGACGGCCAGGCCGGCCGTGCATGGATGAGCTCGGCCTTGTAGAGCCCGTTAACCGTCTCCGCGAGGGCATTGTCATACGAGTCGCCGCGCGATCCGACCGACGCGGCGACCCCGGCAGCAGCGAGATGCTCGGTGTAGCGGATGCTCACGTACTGGCTCCCGCGATCGGAGTGATGCACCAGCCCGTCCAATGCGTGCTCGCGGGCTGTGACGAGGGCATGTTCGAGCGCTTCGAGCGGGAGGTCCTCGGTGCGCATCGATGCGCGGGTCGCCCAGCCGACGATCTTCCGCGAGAACACGTCCGTGACGAACGCCGTGTAGCAGAACCCGCAACTGGTGCGGACATAGGTGATGTCCGCAACCCAGAGCCTGTTCGGCCGGTTGGCCGTGAAGCGCCGCTCGACGAGGTCCGGCCGGTCGTCCGGCGTGGGAGCTGGGGCGGTGGTGCGGGGCCTGCGGCCGCGAACGACACCGGCCAATCCCGCCTCGCGCATGAGTCTCGCGCACCGGTCCCGACCGNCCCGACCGATGTCCCACCCCTCGCGGCGCATCGCGTGCCAGATCTTCCGCGCCCCGTAGACGCCGTAGTTGTCGACATGGACCCGACAGATCACCGGTAGCAGCTCGGCATCACGCAGCTGCCGGTCACTTGCCGGCCGAGTCTTCGCGGCGCGATAGCCGCGCGAGGTGAGGAACCCACCTTCTGTCGCACCAAGGGTGCGGCAGATGAGCTCGACCCCGAACTGATCGCGATACATGTCGACGTAAGCGATCATCTCGGCGTGGGCCGGTCGAGCTCCGCGGCGAAAAACGCCGACGCGGTCTTCAGGATCTCGTTCGCGCGCCGCAGTTCCGCGTTCTCCCGCTTGAGCCGCTTGATCTCGGCCTGCGCGTCCGATGTCGTACCGGGACGCTTGCCGGCGTCGACCTCGGCCTGGTCGACCCAGCGACGCAGGCCCTCGACCGACACGTTCAGCTTCGGTGCAGTCTCCTTGATCACCTGATACCGCGTCAGGCCCTCTTCGTCAGCCTCGAGCCGGTCCAGCACCATGCGCACGGCACGGTCCTTGAACGCTTGCGGGTACTTCGA
>NZ_BAABGN010000015.1:0-67280 GCF_039541595.1 Georgenia halophila
CGGTCCTCCACCTCGGGTGGCCGCTGGGAGATCATCACCATCGAATCGGTGAATCGGGGTGTGCGCTGGTCGGGCTGCCGGTGTGGCTTACGTCGGGTGCGCCCGGTACGCAACGCGGCGGCGACCTGGGTTCCTGCTCCAGGCGGCCACGCGATCTGCCAACCATGTCTCAGCGTTACGCTTCGGCAGCGAATGCACCGGGCTGACCCGGTTAGCCTTGCTCGCGCATGACCGGGCGGACGCTACGCTATGCGAAATCGATTACACTCGTCGGCGAAGCAGCTCGGCGACGCCACGAGAAGTTCGCATGGAAGCCGGCTCGCGTCCGAACATCATCCTCATCTTCATGGACGACATGGGGTACGGGGACCTCAGCTGCACCGGCTCGCCGCTGGTCTCGACGCCCAACATCGAGCAGCTCGCGGCCGAGGGCATGCTTCGAGCAGATGTACTCCACCTCGCCGATCTGCACACCTTCCCGGGCGGGGCTGCTCACGGGCCGCTACGCCCAGCGGGTCGGCCCGCGCTGGGTGGTCTTCCCGGAGGACCCCGAGGGCATCTGCGAGTGGGAGAAGCACTTCGGCGACGTGCTGAGCGACGCCGGCTACCGCTGCGGCGTGTACGGCTAGTGGCACCTCGGCGCCCGCCCCGAGCACAACCCGCTGCGCCACGGCTTCGGCGAGTTCTACGGCCTGCCGTACAGCAACGACATGCACCCGCTGAACCTCTGGGTCTACGCCGACCGGATCGAGGAGGCCGTCGACCACACTACGCTGACCTTCCGGTACACCGACCAGGCGATGGACTTCATCAGCCACCACGCCGACGAGCCGCCGTTCTTCGCCTACCTCCCGCCACCATGCCGTACATCCCGCCCCACGTGGAGGGGAGGTTCCGCGGTACGTCGGGCGCCGGGGCGTACGGTGACACCCTCGAGCTCATCGACTACCACGTCGGCCGGCTTGTCAGTCACGTCGAGCAGCTTGGGCTGGCCGAGGACACCATCTTCATCGTCACGAGCGACAGCGGCCCGTGGTTCGGGGGGCACCGGCGGGCGCCGCGGGCGCAAGATTGATACCTACGAGGGCGGCATCCGCATGCCCTTTATCGCCCGCTGGGTCGGACAGATCGACCCGGGCACGGTGACGAGCGACGTGCGCTCGCTGCTCGACGTGTTCCCGACGCTCGCCGCGCTCGCCGGGGGCAGAGGTCCCCGACGACCGGTCGATCGACGGCGTCGACATGAGCGACCTGCTCCGCGGTGAGCAGGTCCCGCCGCGTCCGCCGCTCTACTTCTTCTCCCACTGGCACCTCAACGCGGTGCGCGGCGGGCGCTGGAAAGCCCACGTGGACCGCTTCCCGAATCCCGGCCTGCGCGAGCTGCCCCAGCTCTTCGACGTCCAGGCCGACACGGAGGAGAGCTACAACCTCGACGACCTGTACCCGGACGTCCTCGAACGGATGCTCGGGCTGGTCGACGACTTCTCCCGGGAGATCAAGTCGCAGCGGCAGGACGCCGAGGCGAGGGCGCGATCGTGACGGCCACGGTCGGCGCGAGCGTGGGTCCCTCGCGTCCCTCGAACTCAGGGAGCGAAGGCCACTCCCCGCACCGAAGGCCACTGTTGCACCAGTAGCCCTCGATGGTGCGAGTGGCCCTCGATGTTGCGAGTGGCCCTCGCCGCGCGCGGGCCGCCGGCGGGTGCCGGTGGGTGCCGGGCGCCCGAGGGGAGGTCAGCCGGTGGGCGTCCTTTCGCCGGGTGGGCCGGTGACGATAGGAATGGCGTACCCGATGGGCCTCCGCGCAGGAAAGCCCGAACCGAGCACCGACGGAGGTCTCATGCTGCCGCTCGTCCCGGCCCCTGCCCACCTCGAGGAGCACGACGGGCCGGGATTCCCGCTCGCCGGCCCGCTCCGGCTGGTCACCCCCGACGCCGGCACGACCGACGCCGACCCGGTCGCCGCGCCGCTCGCGGACCTGGCCGACTCGCTCGCCGCCGCCGGCGCCGCCCTCGGCGCTTCAGCGGGAGCGCCGGAGATCATCGTCGAGCTCGATCCCGACGACCCGCAGTGGGTGCTCGCCCGGGACGTCCCGCCGGCGTCGCTCACCCACGACGCCGCCGCGCTGGAGGCCTACCGGCTCACCGTCGGCGCCGACCGGGTGCACCTCCTCGCCCCCGCACCGGTCGGTCTCGCCCGCGGCCTGACGACCCTCGTCCATCTCGTCCGCGGGTCCGCCGACGCCATCCCCGCCGTCGCCATCTCCGACGCGCCGCGGTACGCCTGGCGCGGCCTGAGCATCGACATCGCACGGCACTTCTTCCCGCTGTCCGTCCTCAAGGAGGTCGTCGACCTCGCCGCGGGGTACAAGCTCAACGCCCTCCACGTGCACCTGACGGACGACCAGGGTTGGCGCCTCGAGCTGACGCGCCGGCCGCTGCTGACCGAACGCTCCGGCGGCACCGAGGTCGGCGGGGGAGAGGGCGGCTACCTCAGCCAGGCGGACTGGGCGGAGCTCGTGGCCCACGCCGCTTCCCGTGCCGTCACGGTCGTGCCCGAGATCGACCTGCCCGGCCACACGCACGCCGCCCTCCACGCCTACGGTCAGCTGACCCCGACCGGGGAGGCGCCGCCGCCCTACACCGGCACCGACGTCGGGTTCTCCCAGATCACCCTGAACGAACCGGCGACCAAGCCCTTCCTCGACGACGTGCTCGGCGAGCTCGCCGACCTCACGCCGGGGCCGTACCTGCACGGCGGGGGCGACGAGGCACACGTCATGACCCGGCAGGACTACCTCGACGTCGTCGCCGAGCTCGGGCGTGTGGTGGCGGGCACGGGCAAGGTTCTCGTCGTGTGGCAGGAGGGTGGCGCCGCGGACCTCCCGCCAGGCTCGTTGGTCCAGCTGTGGGCCTCCGGCACCGACCTCACGCCCGTGCTCGACGCCGCCGAGCGGGGCCACGACGTGATCATGTCGCCCGGCAACCACATCTACCTGGACATGAAGTACACGCCGGAGTTCCCGCTCGGGCTCGACTGGGCCGGTCACGTCGATCTCGAGCGGTCATGGAGCTGGGACCCCGACACCTACGCCGACGGGCTCGACCCGGCCCGGATCCGTGGGATCGAGGCGGCCGTCTGGACCGAGACGCTCGCCACGCGCGACGACCTGTTCACCATGCTGCTGCCACGCCTGGCCGCGGTCGCCGAGGTGGCGTGGTCCCCGCAGTCCGTGCGCGACGCCTCCGGCTTCGCCGGCCTCGTGCCACGCCTGGCGGTGCAGGCCCCCACCTGGCGCGCCCACGACTGGGCCTTCCACCCGGTTCCGGAGGTGCCGTGGCTATGATCGTGACATGGGTTTCGGCATGGCGAACAATCCGTGGAGGGGGCGCCTACATCTGACGGTGTCGGCCGTGGCCGCGCTGTGCCTGGCCGTGCTGACCGGGTGCTCGGCGGCGCCCGCCCGGACCCCCACGCCCGACGACGGCCGGTCACTCGTGCTGACCACCTTCACCGTCCTGGCGGACATGGTCCGCACGGTCGGCGGCGGCCACGTCCGCGTCGAGTCCGTCACCGACGTCGGCGCGGAGATCCACGGCTACCAACCCACGCCCGACGACCTCCGCCAAGGCGCCGAGGCCGACCTCGTCATCGACAACGGCCTCGGCCTCGAGGCGTGGTTCGAGCAGTTCCTCACCGACGTCGACGCCGAGCACGTCGTCGTCAGCGAGGGCGTCGACCCGCTGCCGATCGCCGGCACCCACGGGACCGGCGAGCACACCGCCAACCCGCACGCCTGGATGTCGCCCACGGCGGGTCAGGTCTACGTCGACAACATCGTCGCCGCGCTCAGCGACCTCGACCCCGCGCACGCCGAGGAGTACGCCGCCAACGGCGAGGCGTACGGCGCGGAGCTGGCGAAGGTCCGCGAGCAGATGGTCACGGCCCTCCAGCGACTGCCTGCCGAGAGCCGCGTCCTCGCCACCTGCGAGGGTGCCTTCTCCTACCTCGCCCGCGACACCGGCCTCGGCGAGGCCTACCTGTGGCCCGTCAACGCCGAGCGCCAGTCCACGCCCCGCCAGGTCGTCGGTGTCATCGACCGCGTCCGCGCCGACGACGTCCCCGCCGTCTTCTGCGAGTCCACCGTCGACGACACCGGCCAGCGCCAGGTGGCGGCGGAGACGGGCGCCAGGTTCGGCGGCACCCTCTACGTCGACTCCCTCTCCGGCCCGGGCGGGCCCGTGCCCAGCTACCTCGACCTGCTCCGGCACGACGCCGAGACGATCGTGGCCGGCCTCACCGGGGAGGACCCGCCGTGATGTCCCAAGCACCCCGCGCGACGGCGGACCCGGCTCTCGAGGTCCAGAACCTGTCCGTGCGCTACGGCGCCGTCACGGCGCTCGACGGCGTCACGCTCGACCTGCGACCCGGCACCGTGACCGGCCTCGTCGGCATGAACGGCTCCGGCAAGTCGACCCTATTCAAGTCCGTCATGGGGCTCGTGCCGCCCGAGTCGGGCAGCATCCGCCTCCTGGGCGGGCCGGCAGAGCGGGCGCGTCGCCGCGGCGCCGTCGCCTACACCCCGCAGTCCGAGGACGTCGACTGGAGCTTTCCGGTGTGCGTGCGGGACGTAGTGCGCATGGGGCGCTACGGCCGGCTCGGACTCACCCGCCGACTGCGGCGAGGGGACGAGGAGCAGGTGGCCGGGGCCCTCGAGCGGGTGGGACTGAGCGACCTCGCCGACCGTCAGGTCGGTGCCCTGTCCGGCGGGCAGCGCAAGCGGGTGTTCGTCGCCCGCGCCCTGGCACAGGAGGCCGACGTGCTGCTGCTGGACGAACCGTTCGCCGGCGTCGACCGGCTCACCGAGGACACGCTCACGGCGCTGCTGCGCACCCTGGCCGCGGAGGGGCGCACCGTGCTGATCTCCACCCACGACCTGCAGAACCTCGACGTCCTGTGCGACGACGCGGTCCTGCTGCACCGCCGCGTCATCCTGCACGCGAGCCCGCGAGAGGTGCTGCGACCGGAGAACCTGGCGCTCGCCTTCGGCGCGGCCGACGACGGGACCACCACCAGCGGCGTCGCCCGTGCCGCCGAGCGGGAGGTGGGGCCGTGACGGAGCTGCTGCCCGAGCTGCTCACCGAGCCGTGGGCGTACGGGTTCATGCGGCGCGCCTTCGCCGTCGCCGTCGTCGCCGCCATCGTCTGCGGGGTGCTGAGCTGCTGGCTCGTCCTGATCGGCTGGTCCCTCATGGGGGAGGCGGTGTCCCACGCGGTGCTGCCCGGCGTCGTCCTCGCCTACCTCGTCGGCGCGCCGTTCGCGATCGGGGCGTTGGCGTTCGGGCTCCTCGCGGTGCTGCTGATCGGCCAGGTCCGGGCGAGATCGGTGCTCAAGGAGGACGCCGTCATCGGCGTCGTCTTCACGGTGCTGTTCGCGTTCGGGCTCATGCTCATCTCGGTGGTGCCCAGCCAGACGGACCTCGGCCACATCCTCTTCGGCAACCTCCTCGGGGTCTCGCCGGCCGACCTCCTCCAGGTCCTCGTCATCGCGGCCGGTGCGCTCGCCGTCGTGCTGCTGAAGAACCGGGACCTGACCCTGTACGCCTTCGACCCCACGCACGCCCGGGCGATCGGGCTGAGTCCTCGTCGGCTCTCGGCACTGCTGCTCGTACTGCTCGCCCTGACCGTGGTCGTCGCCATCCAGGCCGTCGGCGTGGTCCTCGTGGTCGCCATGGTCATCATCCCCGGGGCGACGGCGCGGCTGCTGACCGACCGGATCGGCCGGATGCTCGTCGTGGCCCCGTCGCTGGCGGCCGGTTGCGCGGTGGTCGGCATCTACGCCAGCTACGCCCTCGACACCGCCTCCGGGCCGATGGTGGTGCTCGCCCAGGGGAGCGTCTTCGCCGTCGTCCATGTCTTCGCGCCGCGGCGCGGGCTGCTCTGGCGTGGGCTGGTCCGGCGTCGTCCGCAGCGGACCGCTCGCGTAGCGTGGTCGCCGTGATCGGGGAGCTCACCGCCGCCAACCAGGACTACCTCAAGGTGGTCTGGTCGGCCCAGGAGTGGTCGGACGAGCCGGTGACGACGACGCTGCTCGCCCGCCGCATGGGTTTCTCGCCGTCCACCGTCTCCGAGGCGGTCAAGAAGCTCACCGGGCAGGGGCTGCTCACCCACGCCCGGTACGGAGCCATCGAGCTCAGCGACGCCGGCCGGTCCGCCGCGCTGACCATGGTCCGGCGCCACCGCGTCATCGAGACGTTCCTCGTCGAGGAGCTGGGCTACGGCTGGGACGAGGTCCACGACGAGGCGGAGGTGCTCGAGCACGCCGTGTCCGACCGGCTCGTCGAGGCCCTCGAGAACAGGTTGGGCCACCCGGAGCGCGACCCGCACGGTGACCCGATCCCGCGGCCGGACGGGACGGTGCCGGCCCCGGCGGCCCGGCAGCTGCACCTCGTCGAGGCGGGCTCGCACGTGCGCGTGGCACGCATCTCCGATGTCGACCCGCAGGTGCTGCGGTACTTCGCGGGCCTCGGGATCGCGCTGGACACCGTCCTCGACGTGGTGGAACGACGCGACTTCGCCGGGACGCTGTCGGCCCGGGTCGCCGGTGCGGTGCCCGTGGAGATCGGGCTCGCGGCGGCCGAGGCGGTCTGGGTCACCACCGCCTGACGATCGTGAAGAGCTGACATGGCAGACACCGTCCGGATGGTCACCCTCAACGTGCTGGCCCGCTCGCACGCGGACGGGCCGGCGCGCGAGCCGGTCCTGCGACGCGCGCTGCGCGAGCTGCGGCCCGACGTGGTGGCGTTGCAGGAGGTCACCCGCGACGGCGCCGTCGACCAGGCGGTGGACCTCCTCGGCGAGGAGTACACGTTCGTCGACCACCCCGGCTTCTCCCCGGACGGGGTGGGCGCCTGCCTGGGCAGTCGGTGGCCGATGTCCCACCTCGGCACGCACCGGTTCCAGGACGCCGAGGACCTGTCCTGGGCCGGCGCCGTCGCCGTGGAGGTCGACGCGCCGGCGGTCGGGCCGATGCTGGTGGTGCACCACAAGCCGAGCTGGCGGCTGGACCGGGAGGACCTTCGGGAACGGCAGGCAGTCGTCGTCGCTCGGCTCGTCGAGGAGCTCGTCGCCGACCGGCCCGGGCTGCCCGTCGTCCTGCTGGGGGACCTCGACGCCGATCCCGAGGACGCCAGCATCCGGTTCCTCACCGGCCGGCAGTCCCTCGACGGGACGGGAGTGCGCTACGAGGATGCGTGGGAGGCCGTCCGGGCGGGCGATGCGGGCCATACCCTCAGCCCACGGAACCCGCTGGTGCGCGCCGGCGAGGTGCCGCTCGAACGCGGGCGCCGCATCGACCACATCATGATCCGCTCGGGGCCCCACGGGCCGCTGCTGGACGTGGCGGCCTGCCGGCTGGTGCTCGACCGTCCGACGGGCGGCGTCTGGGCGAGCGACCACTTCGGCGTGGTGGCCGATCTGCGGCGCCCGGCGCACCCGCCTGGGACGTGGGCCTGACGGCGGTCGCCACCTGTCGATCACCCTCGCCCGGTGAACGTCTCCATGGACCGGTGGACGCCGAGCACGCCGGCCAGGGCGTCGAAGCCGCGGGTCGGCAGCAACGCCCGCGCCGCCCGGGCCAGGTGGACGGCGGCCGGCGCCACGACGTGCGCGCGGCCGGCCAGCATGGCCCGCCAGCCGATGTCGACGGCCCGCTCGGGCGTGAGCAGCGGGCTGAGCCGCACGGCCGCCGCGCCCGCGAACATGCCGGTGTCGACGTAGGAGGGGTTGTAGGTCGTGACTGTCACGTGGTCGTGCCCGGCCTGCGCAAGCTCGAGCCGCAGCGTCTCGGACCAGTGCATGATCGCGGCCTTGGACGCCGCGTAGCCGGCCATGCGCGGGTTGGGCACCAGACCCGCCGCGGAGGCGACGGTGAGGATGCGCTTGGGCCGTCCGGTTCGCCGTGCGTCGTCGATCATCGCCGGCAGCAGCCGGGTGGTGAGCCGGATCGGGGCGAGGGTGTTGACGGCGAAGGTGCGGTCGGCGTCGTCGGGGTCGAGGTCCCAGGCGTAGGCGTTGGAGCTGATGGTGCCGGCGTTGTTGACCAGGACGTCCGGGGCGGCGCCGTCGGTGATGAGCCGGGCGGCGTCGTCGATCTGCCCCGGGACGGAGAGGTCGACGACGTCCGTGCGGACGGTCAGTCCTGGCCGGACCAGGTCCGCGGCGACGTCGTCGAGCGCCGTGGTGTCGCGGCCCCACAGATCGAGCGCGGTCGCGCCCTCGTCGGCGGCGCGGTGGGCGAAGAGTCGGCCCATGCCACGGGTGGCGCCGGTGATCAGGACACGGGCACCGCGCACGCTCACGTCGTTCTCCTTCGGTCGGGGAGGTTCATGCTCGCAGCCGTGGCGACGGTCGAACGCGGCGACCACCTCGGCCGTGACCCGTCACCACGGTAGCGGGGCACTCAGATCCAGCTGGGCAGCCACATGTGGGCGCGCCAGAAGTCGTACGAGACCGGCTGCGCGGACCACAGCGGCCACCAGAAGGCGGCGGCGACGACGGCGAGGGCCACCACGGCCAGCAGGATCGCCCAGGCTGTCGGGGTGGGACGGACGGAGCCGTCGTCGGTGAGGAAGCGGGCGAGGCGGGTCGGTTCGTCGGTGCGCCACCCGCCGCGGCGGGACGAGGCCGCCGGGCCTGCGGCGAGCCAGCCGTCCGTGTGCGGCGGCGGTCTCAGCAGCCCGGTCGCCCAGCCGACGACGAAGGTCAGGCACAGCACGACGTAGGGGACGAACGCGACGGAGTAGAAGCTGAAGACCGTCCGGTGCGCGTAGGCGAACCATGGGAGGTACATCGCCGCGTAGCCGGCGAGGATCGCCCAGGCGCGCCAGTCCCGGCCCTTGATCGCGGTGTGCAGCAGCACGCCGAGCGCGGGCACGGCGAGCCACCAGATGACGGGGTTACCGAGGTTGGTGATCGCCTCGGCGCAGCGGGCGGCCCCGCAGGCCTCGGGTGGCGGCTCGTTCTCCGGCCAGTAGAACGAGGTGGGGCGCAGCTGCAGGATCCACGTGATCGGGTGCGCCTCGTAGGAGTGCTCGGACCGGAGTCCGTTGTGGAAGTCCCACATCGCGAGGTGGTAGTCCCACCAGGAGTTCAGCCAGTCCGGCAGCCAGGGCCGTGGCACCGGCTCACCGGCCGCGCGCAGGTCCGCCGCCCACTGCCGGCGGTAGGCGCCGGGGTGGGCGAACCAGGACGCCCAGCTCGCGACGTAGGTGAGGGCCGCCGTGGGGACGAGCGCGACGAACGCCGGGATCCCGCCGCGCACGACGCTCGTCGTGAACCACCGACGCTCGCCGATGGCCCGCCGTGCGCTCAGGTCCCATGCGAAGGCCAGGACCCCGAAGACGGCGACGGCGTAGATGCCGGACCACTTCACCCCGCACGCGAGGCCGAGGGCGACGCCGGCCCCCACCAGCCACCACCGCACACCGACGCCCCGCCCGCGGCGCTCCGGCTCGGCGGGGCGGTCCGGTTCGGCGGGGCGATCCGGCTCGGCGGGGCGAGCTGCGGCATCGGCCGCGGCGTGGAAGGCGCGTGACTCCTCGGCGGCGCGGATGGGCGCCGTCCGGTGCGCGAGCCGCGCGCGGCTCGCGTCGCGGTCGCGCAGGACGCACCAGAACCCGACGAGCACCCAGAACATGAGGAAGACGTCGAGGAGCGAGGTGCGGGACTCGGTGAGATGCACGCCGTCGATCGCCAGGAGCAGCCCGGCGACCGTGCCGAGAGCCGCGGAGCCGAACAGTCGCCGTGCGGTGCGGGCCAGAAGCAGCACGGACAGGGCGCCCACGATCGCGGCCGAGAAGCGCCAGCCGGCACCGTTGTCCGCCCCGAAGAGTCGCAGCCCGACGGCGATCATCCACTTGCCGACCTGGGGGTGGACCACATAGTCGGCCTCGGAGACGAGGTCCGAGTAGTCACCGTCCGCGAAGCGGGAGTTGATGGCGTCGTTCTCGTCGTCGTCCTCGGCCGGCCAGTCACCCTCGTAGCCGAGCGTGAGCAGGGAGAACGCCTGCTTGACGTAGTAGGTCTCGTCGAAGATCAGCCGGGTCGGGTGGTTGAGGTCCACCAGGCGCATGACGGCGGCCAGCGCCGTGACGACGAGCGGGCCGAGCCAGCCCCACAGCCACGGCGTCGGGTCCAGGCGTTCACCGAGCCGGCCCAGGCCGAGCCGACGGCGGAGACTGTTCTCGATCTCCCGGGTGCTGCGGGGCGGGCGCCTCACAGTGGTGGCCGCGAGCTCGGTGGTGACGGAACGGCGCTCGCGGAACTCGGTGCGCATGAGCGTGCGGGTCAGGTCGCGCGCCTCGTGGGACCCGGCCGGCCGGTCCGACGGGTGCTCCATCCGGGTCCGGTCCCGTCCGCCGTCGTCGTCATGCGGCGTGGGGGCGGGCGGGGTCACCCGGTGAGTCTAGGTCGGTGAGGGACACTGATCGCGTGACCACGGGCCCAGAATCCTCGACGTCCCGCGCCGTCATGGCACCGGGCGTCATCCTGCTTGCCGCCACCCCGATCGGGGACGCCGCCGACGCACCACCCCGGTTGCGCCACGCCCTCGCGGAGGCCGACGTGGTCGCTGCCGAGGACACCCGCCGGCTCCGGGCGCTCGCCGCACGCCTGGGCGTGCACGTCGGTGGCCGGCTGGTGAGCTATCAGGAGCACAACGAGGCCCGGCGCGCGCCCGAGCTGGTCCGCGCCGCGCAGGAGGGGTCGCGCGTCCTGGTGGTGTCGGACGCCGGCATGCCGTCGGTGTCGGACCCGGGATACCGGCTCGTGAGCGCGGCCGCCGAGGCCGGCGTCCGGGTCAGTGTTGCGCCCGGTCCTTCCGCGGTCCTCACGGCGCTGGCACTGTCCGGGCTGGCCACGGACCGGTTCTGTTTCGAGGGATTCCTGCCTCGCAAGACCGGCGACCGGTCCCGAGCGCTGCGTGCCCTGATCGACGAGCCGCGGACGATGGTCTTCTTCGAGGCGCCGCACCGGCTGGCCGAGACGCTCGGCGCGATGGCGTCCGCCTTCGGCGAGGACCGCGCGGCGGCGGTGTGCCGGGAGCTGACCAAGACGTACGAGGAGGTGCGCCGCGAGCCCCTCGGCGACCTTGCCGCCTGGGCCGCCGACGGCGTGCGCGGCGAGATCACGGTGGTCGTGGCCGGGGCGTCGCCGGTCGAGCCGACCGTCGAGGACCACGTCGCCCGCGTGCTGGAGCTGACCGAGAGCGGCAGCCGGCTCAAGGACGCTGCGGCCACGGTGGCGGGGGAGACGGGCCTGAGCAAGCGGGATCTGTACGAGGCGGCCCTGACCGCCCGCGCTGACTCGTGACTCGTCACCGGTTGCGCCGAATGGTCACCGGTGTGCCGAGTGGTCGTCGGGTCTCAGCGCGTCGAGGCGGACGCCTTGGCTTCGAGCCCAGTCCACGGGGCCTGGAAGTCGTGCGTGCCGCTGCTGACGGCGACGGGCTCGCCGCCGGGTAGCTCCACGGTGGCGGCGGAACCTGTCGGCACCGTGACCTCCACGTGGAGCGTCTCGCCGTCGATCCGCCACGCGATCGCGGCGCGGCCGTACGGAGTCTCGTGCTCCGCGGACGCACGGGTCAGACCGCCGCCGGGCTGGGGACGGAAACGGATGCGGCGGTAGCCGGGCTCCGCCGGCTCCAGGCCGGCGACGACCCGGTGCAGCCAGTCGGCCACGGCCCCGAGCGCGTAGTGGTTGAATGAGGTCATCGTCCCCGGGTTGACCGTGCCGTCAGGACGCAGGCTGTCCCACCGCTCCCAGATCGTCGTGGCGCCCTGCCGGACGGCGTAGAGCCACGAGGGCGCCCGCTCCTCCAGCAGCAGGTCGTACGCGGCATCGGCATGCCCGGTCGCGGTGAGCGCGTCGCAGACCAGCGGCGTACCGACGAACCCGGTCGCGATGCGGTGCCCGGCCTCCTCGACGAGCTCGGCGAGGCGCTCGCCGGCGAAGTCGCGCAGATCCTCCGGCACCAGCTCGAACGCGATCGCGAGCGAGTACGCCGTCTGCGCGTCGCTCGCCATGCGTCCGCCGGGTTCTACGTAAGCGGCGGCGAAGGCCTGGCGGACCTCGGCGGACAACTTTGCGAACCGCGCCGCGTCGTCGCGCAGACCGAGCACCTCGGCCATGCGTGCCACACGGTCCGCGGAGCGCGCGAAGTACGCCGTCGCGACGAGGTAGCGATCGGTACGCGCGTCGGCCGGATCCTGCGGCGGCGCGGCCGGATCCAGCCAGTCACCGAGCTGGAACCCTTCGTCCCAGAGACGATCGGGGCCGGCGACGCGCTCGACGAGCTCGACCCACTTCTTCGCACTCGCGTACTGCGCCCCGAGAAGGCCGGCGTCGCCGAAGCGCTCGTACAACGCCCACGGCGTCAACGCGGCCACGTCGCCCCACGCCGCACCCGGACGGATCGGCGTCCACATGCGGTGTGCGGGGATCACCGGCACGTACCACGGCACGGTGCCGTCGGGAAGCTGCTCGATCGCGACATCGCCCAACCAGGACTCGAGCATGCCCGACACGTCGTAGAGAAAGGACGCCGTCGGTGCGAACACCTGGATGTCGCCGGTCCAGCCCACCCGCTCGTCGCGCTGCGGGCAGTCGGTGGGGATGTCCAGGAAGTTGCCGCGCATGCTCCACACGACGTTCTGGTGCAGGCGCTCGACGGACGGGTCGGAACAGCTGAACCAGCCGGTGCGCTCCATGTCGGTGTGATAGACGCGAGCGACGATCTCACCGCGTGCGACCGCCGCCTCGAGGTCACCGGGCCAGCCCGTGATCTCCGCGTAGCGGAAGCCGTGGAACGTGAACCGCGGTTCCCACTCCTCGACGCCGCGGCCGGCGACCACGTACTCGTCGGTCGACCGGGCGGTGCGCAGCGGGCGGGTGTAGATCTCGCCCTCCTGCAAAACCTCCGCGGTGCGGATGACGACGCGATCTCCGGCAGCCCCGGACAGGCGGATGCGGAGCCGGCCCACGAGGTTCTGTCCGAGGTCGAGCACCCGGGCGCCGGACGGCGTCGTCAGGACCTCGACGGGCGTGACCTCCTCCGTGCAGCGCACGGGCGGCCCGGCGGGAGCCACGAGCGTCTCAGGATCCCGGTGCGCCGCGACGACGCGATACCACGCGGCGTCGTCGAACCCGGGTTCCGACCAGCCAGTCAGCTCGAGCCGTGCGTCGTAGCACTCGCCGTCGTAGTTGCCGGTGTGCAGGATCGGGCTCGGGGCGGCGCGCCACGTGTCGTCCGTCGCGACCACCTGGGTCGAGCCGTCGGCGTAGCGAAGCTCGAGCTGGGCCAGAAGCGACAGATCGTGGCCGTAGATGTTGCGGAAGCCGCCGTACCAGCCGAGCCGGCCGCGGTACCAGCCGTCGCCGAGCCAGGCACCGATCGCGTTCTCGCCGACGGCGATCGCGTCCGTGACGTCGTAGGTCGAGTAGCGCAGCTTGTCCCGGTAGGGCGTCCAGCCGGGTGCCATGGCGTCGTCACCGATACGTCGACCGTTGATCTCCATCTCGAAGACACCGTGGGCAGTGACGTAGAGACGGGCCGAGGTGAGGCGTTCGGAGGCGGAGAACTCGCGTCGCAGGATCGAGGGTCGGCGCTCGTCGAGGTCGGGATCCTCCTCCCACGCCGCTCCGACCGCCTGCGCGACCCAGTCGCACGCCGACAGGAGCCCGGTCTCGACGGCGGCCGGCTCGCTCCACCCGGACGACGTCCCGTCGGCTCCGAGCACGCGCACGCTCACCGTCGCGCGCTCACGGGAGTGCAGGGGGTCGACGGGCCACGGCACGAGCACGGACTCGGGCGACCGCACCGGTGACGGCGTCCGCCAGAGCCGGCCGCCGCGCTCGACGCGGAGCTCGTACGCCGCCTGCTCCCAGCCCGGGGGAGCCGCCGTCTTCCACGACAGGCGTGGGGTCGACGTCCCGATGCCGAACGCCTCGCGGTGGTGCTCGAAAATCGGTGGGGTCACGGCGAGCGTCATCGGTACTCCGTTTCGTGAGTGGCGACCCCATCTTGACGCAACCGGTTGACCGGTACAAGTCCGGTTCGGTGGCGTCGCGTTTCTGCAGACGGCTGCCGCCGGTCGGGTGGACACGCCGCGCCGCTGGCGCGCTACGCTGACCGGTAAACCGGTAGGCCGGTTTGCGGTGAGAGGCAGCGAAGGGGTGCAGCATGCGCGGCGGATCGACGGTGGCTCTCTACTCGGTCGTCGAGCTGCCCTTCACGGGTCCCGCGACGCCCGTGCCAGCTGATCGCACGCCACTCACGGTCACCTTCGCGCACGAGGGCGGGCACGTCGTCGAGGTGCCGGGGTTCTGGGACGGGGCGGACCGCTACCTCGCGCGATTCGCCCCTGAGGTCGAGGGCCGGTGGACCTGGTCGAGCGCGAGCGACGTCCCGCGGCTCGCGGGGCGGTCGGGGGAGCTGGCGGTCGGGCCCGCCGAGCCGGGCGAGCACGGACCGGTTCGCGTGGCCGGCACGTTCCACCTCGCGCACGCCGACGGCACACCGTTTCGGCCCGTAGGGGCGACGGTCTACAACTGGCTGCACCAGGACGAGCCGCTCTTCAGCGAGACGGTCGACGCGATCGCCGGGGCGGGTCTCAACAAGCTGCGTTTCATGGTGTTCCCCCAGGCGGGTGGTTACGTCGAGCACTTCCCGGAGCTGCTGCCGTTCGAGCGTGGCGCCGACGGGCGGTACGACGTCTCCCGGCCGGTCGTCGAGTACTTCCGCCGCCTCGACGCGGCGGTCCGCCTGCTGCAGGCCCGGGGCGTCCAGGCGGACGTGCTCATCTACAACGCCTACGACAACGCCCGCTTCGGTCTGGACACGCTCACGGAGGACGAGGACGCCGCGTACCTGCGCTACCTCGTCGCACGGCTCTCGGCGTACCCGAACGTGTGGTGGTCGCTGTGCAACGAGTTCGACCTGCTCGATCGTCCTACCGCACGGTGGGACCGCGCCGGCGAGCTGCTCGCGGCGACCGATCCGCACGAGCACCTGCGCTCGGTGCACAACTGGGTGCGCCTGTACGACTACAACAAGCCGTGGGTCACCCACGCGTCCATCCAGCTGGGGCAGGCCACCGAGGACGTCGGCCGTGCCTCGCTGTTCCGGGACGCCTACCGCAAGCCGATCGTGCTCGACGAGATCAAGTACGAGGGCGACGTCCCCGAGCGATGGGGCCACCTGACGCCGCAGCAGCTCGTGCACCAGTTCTGGATCGCGACCGTCTCGGGCTGCTACGCCTCGCAGGGCGAGAGCTTCACGCTCGAGAACGGAAGCCTGCACATCGTCCAGGGCGGCCCCCTCCGCGGCGAGAGCCCGCCGCGCCTGGGTTTCCTCCGTGGCCTGCTCGAGCAGGTCGACGGCGCCGGCCTCGATCCCATCGACGGCTGGTGGGACGACGGGTTCGTCGTCGGCGTCCCAGGCTCGACATATCTGCAGTACCTCGGCCGGCGGTCGCCCGCGACATGGACGTTCCGTCTCCCGCAGGGCCGGTGGGGCGCCCGCCTCGAGACGGGGGACCGCTTCGAGGTCGACGTCATCGACACCTGGAACATGACGGTCACCCCGGTGGGCCGAACGTTCGAGCTCACGGACGTCCGGCGCAACGAGGCGTTCGCCGGAGACGCTGCGCCCGTGCGCCTGCCGGCCGGTGAGGCGCTGGCCGTCCGCGTCCGGCGCAGCGGCCCAGCCGCCCCCACATCGACGACCTGAACGGACGGCATGGACGCGTACTGGGAATCCTTCACGCCCGGAGAGGGACGGCGCCGGCCACGAGCCGACGCGCTCTCGGACGCGCGCCGCATCACGCTCAACGGCCGCTGGCGCTTCCGGCTCTCACCCACGGCCGCCGGCACGGGGCCGGCATTCGTGCGCGCCGGCTTCGACGACAGCCGCTGGGACGAGATCACGGTGCCCGCCCACTGGGTCCTCGAACCGGTCACTCCCCTCGCCGGCGGACCGGCGCGATCGCTGCGCGGCACCGGTGAGGGGCCCGTCTACACGAACACCGCGCTCCCCGTGCCGCTCGACCCACCGTTGGTTCCCACCGAGAACCCGACCGGCGACTACCGGCTCGTGTTCCGTGTCCCCGACGACTGGGGCGCCGCCGTGCTCCGGTTCCAGGGCATCGACTCCTGCGCGAAGGTATGGCTGAACGGCGAGCCGCTGGGCTTCTCGACCGGCAGCCGGCTGCCCGTCGAGTTCGACGCACCGGTCGTGCCCGGGGAGAACGTGCTCGCCGTGCGGGTCCACCGTTGGTCGAGCGGCACCTACCTCGAGGACCAGGACATGTGGTGGCTGCCGGGCATCTTCCGGGACGTCGAGGTCATCGAACGCCCCGACGGCGCCATCGACGACCACTTCGTGCACGCCGACTTCGACCACGAGACCGGACTCGGCACCCTCCGGGTGGAGGCTTCGGAGCCGGCCGTCGTCGAGATCCCCGAGCTGGGTGTCCGCATGGCGGCGGGGCAGAGCGCCACCGTACCCGTCGAGCCCTGGAGCGCGGAGTCGCCGCGCCTCTACGACGGCACCCTCACCGGCGCGGGGGAGACGGTCGAGCTCCGGATCGGCTTTCGCACGGTCGCCGTCGTCGACGGCACGCTGACGGTGAACGGACGCCGCGTGCTCCTGAGGGGCGTCAACCGGCACGAGCACGACCCCGACTCGGGCCGGGCGCTCGACCACCAGACGATGGTCCGCGACATCGTCCTGATGAAGCAGCACAACATCAACGCCGTACGCACCAGCCACTACCCACCGCACCCCGACTTCCTCCGGCTCTGCGACGACTACGGGCTCTGGGTCGTGGTCGAGTGCGACCTCGAGACGCACGGATTCATCTACGCCGGCTGGGAGGGCAATCCGCCGGCGGACACCCGGTGGCTGCCGGCGATGCTCGACCGGACGCGCCGCATGGTCGAGCGGGACAAGAACCGGCCGAGCGTTATCATCTGGTCCCTCGCCAACGAGAGCTGGGTGGGCGAGAACTTCGACGCGCTCGAGTCTTGGGTCCGTGACCGCGACCCCTCGCGCCCGATCCACTACGAGCGTGACCCCAGCTACCGGAACTCGGACTTCTACTCGCTCATGTACCCGGCCCAGGAGCTGCTCGAGCAGATCGGCCGCCGGGAGGAGCCCCGCCCCGAGGGGGTGAGCGACGAGGAGGACTCCCGCCGGCGGACCCTGCCCTTCCTGCTCTGCGAGTACGCCCACGCCATGGGCAACGGTCCTGGGTCACTCGTCGACTACCAGCGGATCCTCGAGTCGTCCGACCGCTTCTGCGGAGCCTTCGTCTGGGAGTGGATCGATCACGGCTTCCGGCACCGCGCCGGGGACGGCGAGTACTTCATGCACGGCGGTGACGTCGCGTACGCACCGAACGGCGGGCGCTACTGCCTCGACGGGCTGCTCTTCCCGGACCGCACGCCCTCGCCCGGCCTGCACGAGCTGAAGAAGGCGATCGAGCCGGTCGCCATCGAGATCGACACCACCGTGTCGATCCGGAACCGCCACGACGTGCGCGGCCTCGACCACCTCGCCTTCCGCTGGCGGCTCGAGGTCGACGGCGAGCGTCGGGAGGAAGGCGACCTTCCGGTTCCACCGGTGCCGCCCGGCGAGTCGGCGGAGGTGCCCCTGCCGGCGCGGCCTGGCGGCGAGCCCGGCGAGTGGTGGCTCACCGTCGAGGCGCGCCTGGTCGGTGACACGCCGTGGGCCCCGGCCGGTCACGTCGTCGCCTGGGGACAAGGCCTCCTGGCCGACGGCGCTCCCCGGTCCCGTCCGCCACGAGCCACCACGCCCGCCCGGCAGGCGGACGACGGCCTGATCGCCCTGGGCGACGCCCGGTTCGACCCGGTCTCCGGCGGGCTGGTCCGGCTCGGGAGCGTCAAGGTCGACGGCCCCGTCCTGGACCTCGGCCGTGCCCCGATCGAGAACGACCGCGGGCAGGGCGGCGTCAACGATCTCGCGTCCGTGTGGCGCGCCGTGGGACTGGACCGGCTGCGGCACCGCACCGACCTGGTCGAGCCCGACGGTGACGTGCTACGGGTGGCCGGCCGTGCGGCCGCCTCGGCGCACCCGCACGCGCTCGCGTACCGATTCGACTGGTGCCACGACGACGGCGGCCTGCGCGTCGACGTGAGCGTCGACTTCACGGGTCCGTGGGCCGACACGCCGCACCGGCATCTGGAGATCGTGCCGCCGCGGCTCGGTCTGCGGATGTCTCTGCCGGCTGCGTACGCGCGGGCGAGGTGGTTCGGACGCGGTCCGGGCGAGTCGTACGTCGACTCCTGCGCGGCGGCGCGCGTCGGGCGCTACGACGCGACGGTGGAGGAGCTGCAGGTCGGCTACCCGGTCCCCCAGGAGAACGGCAACCGCCTCGATATCCGCTGGCTCGAGCTCTCCGGCCCCGGCGTGCCGCTGCTGCGGGTGGACGGGTCTCCGACGTTCGGTTTCGCCGCCCGCCGGTGGACGTCGGAGGAGCTCGGGCGCGCCCGGCACCGGCACGAGCTGGTCGATTCGGGGCGGCTGTGGCTCAACGTCGATCACGCCCAGCAGGGGCTGGGCTCCGCGGCGTGCGGGCCGGCGCTGCCAGAGCGGTACCGGGTGCCGCGGACTTCCACGACCTGGAGCGTGCGGCTATCGCTGCACTGAGGTCGAGGGCCCGCCGCGGCCGGGCCGCGATGCGGCCGTCGCGTCGAGACGGCGCACGGTCTCGAACAGGTCGACCGGCCCGACCTGCCCGCCCTTGAGCAGCACGTCCGCGCCGTCGAGCCAGGACTCGGGCGCCGAGACCCGGCACACGACGACGTTGCCGAACGGGTTGGCGGCGATCTCGAGCGACTCCGCGCCGAGCAGGGTGACGACGCGGCTCGAGGTGTCGCCGCCGCACACGACAACGCGCCGCGTCGTGCCCGAGACCAGGGCGGCGCGCACGACGGCCGCGAGCCCGACGGCGATCCGTTCGACGAGGTCGTCCGCGCCTTCGACCTGCGCGCGAACGGTGGAGACCACCACGCTGCGCCCCGCGGCCAGCTCATCGAGGGCCGACGACGTGACGTCCTCGAAGGGGCCGGAGCCGACTGGCAGGTCCAGCTCCGTCCAGCCGTGCTCGACGGCGTGGGCGACCTGGCGCGCCGTCTGCGGGGACCGGCTGCCCGAGACCGCGAGCACGGGACCGGCGGTGCCGAGCCCCGCCCCCACCACGCTCGGCGTCTCGTGGCCGGTCGCGCCGTCGGGAGCGTTGCCGGGCGCGCCGTCGGCGGCCGGCGTCAGCGCGTGAGCCAGCCCGGCACTGAGCCCCCCGGAGCCGATCGCGAGCACGGGCTCGTCCTGGTGCATCGCGGCCACCGCCCGGCCGACGAGAGCCACGTGCCGGTCGTCCATGGCGTCCAGGACCGTCGCCGCATCCGTTCGGTCCCGGAGGGTCCGGCTGGTCGCGGCGGCGTCCGCGTACGCGGTGAAGTCCAGGGAGCCGATCGGAAGCGCCGTCTGACGGGACAGATGGCGAGCCAGGTCGGCCTCGTGCATCGGCGTCACGGGATGGTTCGACATCGTCGGCTGCCGGTCGAGGCGGTAGACGATGCCCTCCTCGGCGGCGAAGTGGTGCCCGAACACCGTGTAGCGGCCGAAGTCGGGCTGGGCGACAAGGACCGGGACGGTGAGCGGACCGAACACCTTCCGGCCGATCTCGATGACACGGCCCAGGCTGCCGACGGTGGGGGACGAGTCCGCCGTCGAGCAGGCCTTGTACTGCACCACGGCGGGATGCAGGCGGCGCAGGCCCTCCAGCGCGGGGCGCACCTCCTCGTCGATGGCGTCGGCACTCAGCGAGCGGGCCACGCCGGCGATGCCGATCACGTCCGCACCGGCGGCGTCCCGCACGAGCGCGTCAGGTCCGGGGTGGCCGACGAACAGGCGGCCGCGCCACCCTGCGCGCGCGAACTGCAGCAACGCGTCGACGCTGCCCGTGAAGTCGTCACCGTAGAAGGCGACGCGCAGATCAGGCACGAGGAGGTCCGAAGGTCTCGAGGGCACGACGGAACGCGGGAGAAGCGGCCAGCGCCTCCTCCACGGACTCTCCTCGTACCGCCGAGGCCCAGGCCGCACGCATGCTCGCGACGCCGGCCGCCGACCCGTCGGGGTGGCCGTGGATGCCGCCGCCGGAGAGCACGAGCACGTCGTCGGTGCCCGTCGCCGCGTAGGTCGCGTGCGCGAGGCCGGCCCACTGCCCCGACGAGAGGACCGGGAGCGTCGGGGTCTGGCCGAGGAGCGGTTCACGCACCGCGGTGATCGAGTCGAGCACCTCGGCGTCGCTCTCGTAGAACTTGTTGCTGATGCCGTTCGTGTGCAGGTGGTCGACGCCCGAGAGGCGCGCGAGCTTCTGCCACGCGCGGAACGAGAAGCCGAGCTGCTCGGAGCGGCTCACGGCGCCGAACATCGCCCGGTGCCCGTGGATCGGTACGGCCGAGTGGCGGCGGAGGAACTCGACTCCCGACAGCCCGACCATGTTCACGCACGCCATCACGCACGTGCCTCCCGCGTCGACCACGAGATCGTGGTTGGCCTCGAGGCGGCCGATGTCGTCCGTGATGTTGAACGCGTACATGGGCTTCACGCCCGTCCGGTCGGCGTGCCGCTCCAGGACGGGAACCACGGCGCGCACCCGTTCGGCGAGCGGCGCGGTGGGGCCGTTGCCCTGCAGCTCGTCGTCCTTGATGAAGTCGATGCCGGCCGAGACCAGCTCCTCGACGAACTGAGCGAGCTCGTCCGGCGAGAGGCCGATGCTCGGTTTGACGATGGTGCCGATCATCGCGCCGTCCGCTCGCGACATGGAGCGTCGCGTGCCGGCGACGCCGAAGGCGGGTCCCGGGTAGCGCTCCGCGAAGGCGGTGGGCAGGTCGAGGTCGACCAGCTTGATGGCCGCGAGCTCCTTCATCTCGAACAGGTTGCCGGCCACGGCGGCCTGCAGGTTCGGGAGCGAGGGACCGAAGTTGTCGAGCGGGAAGCGCAGCGTGATGCGTGCGCGACGCCGTGCCGCCGGGTCGCCGACGGTCCCGGGCAGTGGTGACGAGCCGGTGAGGGGCAGCTCCTCGACGTCGTCGACCTTGGCCGCGAACCGTGCCCGGACGTCGTCGGACTCGCGCGCGACGCGGACGAAAGTGCCCGTGGACTGCTCGCCGGCGAGGATCTCGGCCGCCTGCCGAGGGTCGAGCGAGGTCTCGATGTGGTAGGTCGCGACGACGTAGGTCGTCTGGGCGGCACTCCGTGGCGCGGCGGGTGCGGTATCGGTCTGCGGGATCGCTTGGGACACGTCGCTCACCAGACCAGCGGGAGCCAGACGGACATCTCGGACCGCCCTCGGTTGCCCCAGGCGAAGTACGGGATCAGACGTACCGGGACGGTGCGCAGCGGGGCGTCCTCGAGATCGGCATAGAGCGCGTCGCCGTCGCCCGCGGGCAGGACGGTGGCCTCGCCCTCGAGAGCGACGATCGGGTGACCCTCGATCTCGGTCTCGACCTCGGTGAACCGGGCGTGCCGACGCAGGGCGACCTGCTCGAGCCGTACGCCGTCAGGCAGGTCTGGGCTCTCGAGGCAGTACACCACCGGGCCGCGAACCACTGCCACCTGGTTCGAGACCTCCTCGGCCAGACGGTGGCCGCGCAGCAGCCTGACCGGCATCGGGAGCACGAGCTCGACGATGTCGCCCGCCGACCACTCGCGTTCGAGAGTCGTGTAGGTGCCGGGTCGGCTTGCCTCGACCGGCGTGCCGTTCACCGTGATCGTGGCGCCGTCGCTCCATCCGGGGATGCGCAGCTTCAGCGGCAGCCCGCCGCCCTGGACGTCCCCGACCTCCAGCACCACCCGCCCGCTCCATGGTTGGTCAGCCTCGATGTGCAGCCGGAGGCCGCGACCGCCGAGCTCCGCGGCGACGTCGGCGTCGTCGAAGAGATGTACCCACAGACCTTCCTCGGAGGTCGACATCGCGCGCTCGTGGAACTGCGCGAGCGTGCGGGCGATGTTCGGCGGACAGCAGAAGCAGCTCATGTACTCGGTGCGCAGCCGGGCGTCCGAGGCCGGCGGTTCCGGTACGGGACGCACGGCCGTCTCCCCGGGCATGCGCAGCGGGAAGGGAAGGTCGCGCACCTGCCGCAAGGGGTTGGTGTAGAAGTAGCGCCGTCCGTCGAGGCTGACGCTGGCCAGCAGGCTGTTGTAGGCGATGCGTTCGATGACGTCCGCGTACCGGGCGTCCCCGGTGAGCGCGAGCATGCGCTCCGACCAGAAGATCATGCCGATGTTCGCGCACGACTCGTTGTGCGCCGTCGTGTTGGGCAGCTGGAACGCGCGGCCGTAGGCCTGGTGCACGCGGGAGATCTCGCGCTGCCACGGGTAGCCGTCGGGGGAGGCGCCGTCGTACAGAGCCCCGCATCCGCCGGTGATGTACAGCTTGGTGTCGACGACGTCTCGCCAGAGTCCCTCGAGCACCCGCACGAGCTCTCGGTCCTGGGTCTCGGCGGCGAGGTCGGCGAGACCCGCGTAGAGATAGTTGGCGCGCACGGCGTGCCCGGCCGCGACCTTCTGCTCCCGGACCGGGAGGCGGTCCTGGTTGTCGTCCCCGCCGGCGAACTCGTCCCGCACGTCCACGAAGGCCTTGGCCAGGCGGAGGTAGCGCTCGTCGCCGGTCGCGCGGAAGAGGGTGATCACGCCCATGTAGTGGGAGGGGCAGATCGCGCTTCGTGCCAGCTGGTCGCGGTGATCCTCGGCGAGCGACTCCAGGAACGCGGCGGCTCGCACCGCCGCGTCGAGCAGCACCGTGCTCCCGGTGACGCGGTGGTGGCGGACGGCGGCGGTGATGAGGTGCCCGAGGTTGTAGGTCTCGAAGTTGAAGCGGTCGGCGAGAGCCGCGGCGTCCTCGCCGTTGCGAGTGGCGATGAGGTTCGGCGTGTGGAGATACCCGTCGTCGCGCTGCACCGAGGCGATCGTCTTCGCGATGGCCTCGATCCGTGCCGCCAGCTCGGGGTCGGAGCCGGTCTCGAGCAGGCTGATGGCCGCCTCGAGCCACTTGTAGAGGTCGCCGTCCAGGAACGGCGGGCCCTCGTGCTGGCCCTCCGCCTCGCCGGCGGCGATCAGGAAGTTGCGCCAGCCCGGACCGACCGCCTCGTCGCTCAGCGACTGCCAGATGCCCGGCACGGTCGTGGCGCGCGTGCGCTCGAGGACGTGGCCCCAGAAGCCTCCGGCCCAATGGATGGCGGACGCGTCGAGCGGCTTCAGTGCTGTGACAACGTCCGAGGTCGTGGTGCTGGTCATGGCGCGAGATCTCCCTTCGCTCGCCGACCGTTGCGGCGAGCAACGGCCGCGAGCCTTCATCGGCATGAGTATCCTCGCAGACTTGCATTGATATTCAAAACGCCGCAGACTGTGCTACGTTCGTCGAGAGCACTGCATATTCTGTCAGCGCTGACTGTTGACGCACACGGCGACTCGGTCGCCCGCCTGCCACTCACCAGCAGCCGTCAAGGAGGACGACATGAGAACAAGCCGAAGCCGGCGCGTGATGCTGGCGAGCGTCGCACTGGCGGTCATCACGCCACTCGCCGCGTGCGCAGGGAGCGCGGGCCAGGAGGACGGCTCGGGATCCGGAGGAGGAAGCGGTTCCGACGCCGAAGCCTTCACCGTTCTCAGCGCGAACGAGAACCCCACGGTGAGCGCCCAGCTCGATGCGCTCGCTGCCGACCAGTGCCAGGCAGAGAACGAGGCGCTCCCGCTGGAGCACCGAAAGCTCGCCCAGGCCGACACCGTCCAGAAGGTGACGCTGCTCGCCAGCCAGGACGCTCTGCNAGGAGGCCGGCGCGTGGGACAACGTCCTTCCGGCGGCGGTCTCGACCGAGGAGAACGTCTACGGCGGCTTCGTGTCGATGCCGTACCAGTACAACATCGAGGGCATCTGGTACAACAAGCAGATCTTCGGGGACGAGGGCATCGAGGAGCCGCAGACCTGGGACGAGCTGGTCGCGGCGGCGGAGAAGCTGCAGTCGGCCGGGGTCATGCCGATGACCACGGCGGGCGCCGACGGCTGGCCGGTGACGCGCATCCTCGGCATGTACATCTTCCGTAACGTCGGACCGGACGCCATGACGGCGATCCGTGACGGCGAGGCAAAGCTCACCGACCCGGAGTATCTCGCGGGCGCCCAGGCGCTCGCCGACTTTGCTGCCGCCGGCCACTTCGGCGAGGGATTCTCGAGCCGCGACGGTGACGCGTCGTCGAACCTCTTCCTCACCGGTGAGGCCGCGATGACGTACGACGGCAGCTGGCTCCTCGGCGCGATCAACGACCCGGAACGCAACCAGATCGGCCAGGAGAACGTCGGATTCATGCCGTTCCCCGCGGTCGAGGGCGGCGAGGGCAGCGTCGAGCAGTATCCGGCCAACGCCGGTGCTCCCATGGTCTTCTCGTCCGAGAAGTTCGGCCCGGACGCCGCCAGCTGGGCGGCGTGCATCGCGGAGAACTACGGCGCTCAAGCCCTTCAGGACGCCGGCGTGATCTCCGGGTTCAAGGTCAACGAGGAGGTCACCGACATCTCGCCGAACACCGCCGAGATCCAGGAGACCATCACCGAGATCGACGAGACGCTGCTCTGGTTCGAGGCCCACTTCGACCCCAAGAGCAACTCGCTCGCCTCGACCAACATCACGCTGCTCACCACCGGCCAGATGTCCCCGGAGGCCTACATGCAGGACCTCCAGGGCAGCATCGACGCCGCCGGTTGAGCCGACGCGGGTCGGTCTCCACGAACACTGGGGCCAGCCCTGAGCCAGGAGGCCGACCCGCCCGTGAGTGAAAGAGCTGCCTTATGAATTCGGTGCTCGGAGATCGCAGGACCATCTTGATCCTCCTGGGGCCTGCGCTCCTGCTGTACACCCTGCTGAAGATCGGGCCGGTCGCCTGGTCGTTCGGGCTCTCGTTCTTCGAGGGCAACACCCTGCGGGGGTTCGAGTGGGTGGGTCTGCAGAACTTCGCGACGTTCTTCTCGGACGACGCCGCCCTGCAGTCCGTGGGCGTCAGCGTGCTCTTCTCGTTCGTCGCCACCGTGGGCCAGGTGACGCTCGGCTACCTCCTCGCGCTGCTGTACGTCTTCGTGCTGCGCAAGGGGTCGACCTTCTTGCGGACCATCGTCTTCTTCCCGATGATCCTCCCGACCGTCGCCGTCGCCCTGCTGGTCAAGAGCTTCGTCGCCGTCGGCGAGAACCAGGGGCCGGTCAACGACATCATCAACTTCTTCGGCGGGGACAGCATCGAGGTGCTGGCCTCCACCTCGGGCACGATGATCACCGCGATCGTGATGACCCTCTGGAGCTCCATGGGGTTCTACGCCGTGCTGCTCTACGTCGGCCTGCTCGACATCCCGGAGGAGGTGATCGAGTCGGCGCGCATGGACGGGGCGAAGGGTGCTCGGCTCGTGCGGCACATCGTGCTGCCGCTGTCCCTGCCGATCCTGCTCTCGTCGATCATCTTCAGCCTGAACGCCACGCTGAAGGTCTTCGACAGCCTGCTGGCGCTGAACGGCGGCGGACCCGGGACCTCGACGGCGCCGCTGACCCTGTACATGTACCGCACGGCCTTCGAGTACGCCGAGTACGGGTACGGCAGCACGGTCGCGCTGTTCCTCACCATGCTGTGCCTGGTCTCCACCCTGGCGATCTTCCGGTCGTCACAACGCAAGTCGGAAGACTGACATGACCCTCCAGACCCAGACCCACCCGAAGACCGCCGGGACGCCGGTCCGCTCGGCCCCACGCCCGCAGGGGCCGTCGCGGCGGATGCGGACCGTCCGTCGCCTGACCCGGCGCATCCCTGTGTGGATCATCGTGGCGATCATTCTGGTCGTCGTGCTGTACCCGCAGGTCTGGATGATCCTCGGGTCGTTCAAGACTCAGAGCGAGTTCCTCTCGAACCCGGCGCTCGCACTCCCGCAGACGTGGCAGTTCGACAACTACGTCACGGCGCTCACGACGGGCAACGTCGGGCGCAGCTACCTGAACAGCATCCTGGTCACCATCCCGGCCGTGGTGCTCATCGTGATGATCGGCGTCGCGGCCGGCTACGCCCTCGAGGTGATGGTGTGGAAGCAGCGCAAGGGTGTGCTGCTGTACATCCTGGCGGGAATCATGGTGCCCGGGCAGATGATTCTCGTGCCCCTGTTCATCGTGTACTTCCAGATAGGCATCACCAATACGCTCTGGCCCCTCATCATCACGTACACCGTCATGGGCCTGCCGCTCACGACCTTTCTCATGGCGACGTATTTCCGGTCGGTACCACGAGAGATCTTCGAAGCGGCGACCGTCGACGGTTGTGGCCCGCTGCGCTCGTTCTTCATCATCGGGCTGCCGATGATGCGCAACGCGATTCTCACCATCGGCCTCGTGCAGTTCTTCAGCGTGTGGAACGACCTGCTCATCGCGCTGACCTTCACGACCCGGCCAGAGCTGGCGACCATCCAGGTGGGACTGCTCAGTCTCAGCGACCAGTACGGCTCCACCCAGTACGGACCGCTGTTCGCTGCGGTGAGCATCAACATCGTCGTCCTGCTCGCGGTCTTCCTCGCGCTCAACAAGAAGATCATGGCGGGCATGGCCGCCGGCTCCGTCAAGGGATAGGGAGAACGAATGGCTGACGACACGCGCATCGCGATGCTGCACACCGGGGCGGTGGTGATCGCTCCGCTGATGGAGCTCGTCCGGCGGGAGCTGCCAGGGTCGACCACGATCAACTACCTCGACGACCGCATCGTCGCCGACCTCCGGGATCCCGACGCGTCCGCATCGGTGCCGGACCGCGTGACCGGCCTGGCCAGGGCGGCGGTGGCCGCGGGGGCCCGGGCCATCCTGCTCACGTGCTCGTCGATCTCCGAGCTTGCCGCCCAGACCTCCGAGGAGGCCGGAGTGCCCGTCCTGCGCATCGACGAGGCGATGGCGGACGAGGCGGCAGCCTTCCACCGCGTCGCGGTCCTCGCGACACTGCCGACGACGTGCGAGCCCACGACGCGGCTGATCCGTGAGCGGGCCGCCCTGGCGGGGCGTGACCCGTCGATCCGCAGCGAGGTCATCGATGGCGCGTTCGCCGCCGTGTCCGCCGGGGACCGCGCCGAGCACGACCGGCTGGTCGTGGCCGCGATCGAGGCCGCGGCCACGGGCTGCGACGTGATCGTGCTGGCCCAGGCGTCGATGGCCGGCGCCGCAGCGGCGACCGAGGTGGCGGTGCCGGTGCTGACCAGCCTCGAGCCGGGTGTCAGGCGTCTGCGTGAGTTGGTCGAGTCGCTCCCTGCTCGTCGCTGAGCGGCGGGTCAGCATCCGTCGGCTCTTGGCCGTCGTCCCCGGCAAGTGCCTCGGCCGTGCGCAGGTCGGTGATGAGCACGTTGACCCACCGGCCGTTGAGGGCGCCGAGGATCGGCTCGTGCTTGCGCCGTCCGCCGGCGATCCCGATCCGCCGGGGGATGGCGCGGAACTCCTGGACCGGGATCGCGATGGTGCGGTCGGCGAGCTCGCCGGTCACGCTGGTGCCGTCGACGGTGAAGACGTGATGGCAGATGTCGCCGACGGCGCCCGCCCCCAGGAGGCGGCGCCGTTCGTCGGCCTCGAACGCGTTGCCGCTCTCCGCGAGGAGATCGGACGGCTCGATGCTGCCGATCCCGACGATCGCCATCGTGAGGTTGCGCCAGCGGCTCGTCACCTCGGCGAGCGACGAGTCCTTGAGCAGTGCATCGCGGATGCCGCGGTCGGCGACCACGCCCGGCGCCTGGACGTACACCGGCTCGGCACCGAGCATGCGCGCGAACTCACCCACGAGGCGCTGCGCCTGGTTCTGGACCTCCGGAACCCCGATACCGCCGAGCAGCTGCACGACCTCGCTGGCTCCGCGGGCGGAGAGCGGGCGCATCCGGTCGACCAGCGCGAGCAGCGTCTGGCTCCACGAGGAGGTCCCGATCCGGTCGCCGCCCGAGAGCGTCGCCTCGAGATAGCTGGCGGCGGCCGATCCGATCGCTCCGATCACGGCGCGTTCGTCGTCGTCGCTCTCGACGTCGACGACGACGGCCTCGAGCAGGCCGAAGCGCGCCTCGAGCCGTTCCTCGAGCTCGGTATGGACGCCCGGGCTGACCATCACCGTGGTTCGCACGACCCCCACCGCAGCGGCACGCTTGAGCAGGCGCGAGACCTTGGCCTGGGAGATGTGGAGCGACTCGGCGATGTCTGCCTGTCGGATGCCGCGTTCGTGGTACATCCGTGCCACCTTGATGAGGAGGCGCATCTGGCCGTCGACGGGGGCGGCGTAATGATTGGGTGCCACGACGACTCCGATCGTTGGTTGTTTCGCAGCCGGATGTTGCGGAGCGTGTTCCTCCGGCCGTCTCGGCGCATTCTCTTCCCACAGTATCATTGACATTCGCGCGCGAAAGTTTATGCACCGCTTTGGGTGTCCCTGCGGCATTCAGATGTACCAGCGAGAAGGAAGAGGGAGACGAACCCATGCGAAT
Source organism: Georgenia halophila (assembly GCF_039541595.1). Taxonomy (NCBI): domain Bacteria; kingdom Bacillati; phylum Actinomycetota; class Actinomycetes; order Allobogoriellales; family Allobogoriellaceae; genus Georgenia; species Georgenia halophila. The sequence continues at coordinate 28,604 of NZ_BAABGN010000015.1, forward strand.
CGCCGTCACCGGGAGTTCCGGCAAGCTCGGACGAGCCACCGTGCAGCGGCTCCGCGCCGAGGGGCATGCGGTCGTGGGCCTCGACTCCACCGGCACGCCGGGCGACGGCTTCACACGCGTCGACCTCGCCGACTACGGCCAGACCCTCGACAGCATGCTGGGCGTCACGGCCCGTTACGACCGGTTGGACGCGGTCGTGCACCTGGCGGCGATCCCCGTCAACGGCCTCGTGCCGGACGCGGCGACGTTCCACAACAACATCGTGGTGAGCTTCAACGTGGTGCATGCCGCTCTGCGGGCCGGCATCCGCAGCATCGTCACGGCGTCGAGCATCACGGCGATGGGTTTCCCGTTCGACGTTCCACCGTCTCGGCTGCCGGTCGACGAGAGCACCACCGAGGCGAACAACACCTACGGCCTCGGCAAGGTCGCCGAGGAGGCCATGTGGGGGCAGCTCGCCCGATGGGCGCCGGGTCTCGCCATCACGTCTCTCCGGTTCACGAACGTCGTCGCGGCAGGAGAGTACGCGACGTTCGCTCGCGCGTCCGACCCCGACTACCGCCGGGATCTGCTCTTCAGCTACGTCGACGCGCGTGACGGTGCCGCAGCGGTGGCGCTGGCGCTGAGGCACCCGGAGCCGGGCTTCGAGGTCTACAACGTCGCGGCGCCCGAGACGGGCAGCGCGATCCCGACGGCGGAGCTGATCGCCCACCACTTCCCGGACGTGCCGGTCCGGCCGGGTCTCGGTGAGTTCGAGTCCCTCGTCTCGGTCGACAAGGCGCGCGAGCGACTCGGGTACGTGGCCGTGCACGACTGGCGTCGGGAGTATTCCGCCGACCCGGGGGCGTGAGGGGACGCGCGACCGCGGCGTCGGGGGGTCAGGCCGTCGAAGGGTCCGAGGATGCCGTTCCCCTGACCGTCTCGACGGCCGCCAGTCGCGCCGACGCCGTCGCCATGTGTCTCGCCATCGTCGAGGCGGCACGGTCGCCGTCGCCCGAGGCGAGGGCGGTGTAGACGGCCTCGTGCTCCTCGAGCGCCGTGCGCGCGTGCGCCTCGTCCTCCACTGCGCGATCGACCCACACGCGCAGCAGCGACCGCACGATCTGCAGGAGGTCGAGAAGAACCGAGTTGTCCGCGCTCAGGGCGATCTCGCGGTGGAAGGCGAGGTCGGCCCGCACGAAGGTCCTCAGCTCTGCGACCGACTCGCGCATGTCGTCGAGGTGGCCCGCGAGGGAGGCGAGCTGCTCGTCGGTCAGCCGGTCGGCCGCGAGCCGCGCGACGTAGATCTCGAGACCCGAGCGGAGCTCGAGCAGCTCGGCCGTGCTGCGTTCACCGATCAGCACTCCCCAGCTGAGGCTCTGGGGGAGCAGCTCGCTCGCTGTTCCACGCAGGTAGGTCCCGGACCCGGGGCGCACGTCGACGACGCCGAGGATCTCGAGCGCGGCGAGGGCCTCGCGGACGGCCGACCTCCCCACCTCGAGGCGCGCGGCAAGCTGGCGCTCGGGAGGTAGGCGGGTGCCGGGTGCTATCGAACCGCTCGTGAAGAGGTCGAGAAGCTGGGTGGCGACCACCGACACCGCCGAACCGGAGGGGACCGCGCCGAGAGTGGCCGCGATCTCGGCCGAGCTGTCGTCGCGAAAGACGGGCATGGGGAGAACCTATCAACCGGATTACCGCGCCCCGGGTACGGCGGAGTCGATTCCGGGTGCTGCGCTGATTGCAAGAGGTCAACCGGTTTGGCACTATGCCGTTGTGCACCAGCAATGCCGGCAACGACGGCGCACCGCCGACATCAGGCGCCTCGCGCCGCCCTCGGTCAGCGCGAGGCGGGCGCCCTCATGATCGGTCTGGGCAGCTACGCGTTCTTCTGGCAGCAGAGCGAGCAGGCCGAGGCGCCGCTGGCGTTGATCGGGGCTCTCGAGCGGACGGCCGAGCTGGGCGTGGGGCTGTTCCAGATCTGCGACTACGCGCCGCTGCTGGCCATGTCGCCCGCGGAGATCCGTGAGGTCGCGCTCGCTGCCAGGAGGCTGGACATCCGCGTCGAGCTGGGCACCAAGGGAGTGGCACCCGACCACCTCCGGACCTTCCTGCGCCTCGCCGAGGAGTTCGACGCCGAGCTCGTTCGCAGCATGGTGTACGCGCCGGGCTTCCGTCCGAGCCTCGACGAGGCGGCCGAGCTTCTTGCCGCCGCGATGTCCGACTACGAGTCCGCGGGCACCACGCTCGCGCTGGAGACGTACGAGCAGGTGCCGACCCGCGACCTCGTCGCACTCGTGGAGCGCGTGGGCAGCGACAAGCTCGGAATCTGCCTCGACCCGGCGAACGTCGTCGCGGGCCTGGAGCTGCCACGCGATGCCGTCGAGCTGTGCGGGCCGCTGACCCGGAACGTGCACGCCAAGGATTTCGCGTTCGCGCGGCAGGACGGCTGGGTCGGCTTCACGTACGGCGGGGCACCCATGGGTCAAGGCCTGCACGACTACCCGCACCTGCTCGCCGCGGTACGGCCCGAGCAGCGAGGCATCAACGAGATCGTCGAGCACTGGCTGCCCTGGCAGGGCGACATCAAGACCACCGTCGAGGCGGAGATCGCCTGGACAGTCACCGCACTGGACTACCTGAGGAGCAACCGATGACGACCACGACCCAGACCTACAGCATCGCGGTGATCGGCGCCGGCGGGAAGATGGGCACACGGGTCTCCGACAACCTCGTGAAGACCGATCACACGGTCTTCTACAGCGAGAGCTCCCCCGCCGGCCAGGAGCGCATTCGTGCCGCCGGTCGGAAGCTGACGGACACACCCGAGGCCGTGCGGGACGCCGACATCGTGGTGCTCGCCGTTCCCGATCTCGCCCTTGCCGCCGTCACCGCCGACATCGTGCCCCAGCTCAAACCTGGCGCCATCGTCCTCACCCTCGACCCGGCGGCGGCCTACGCGGGACTCCTGGCCACCCGCGATGACGTCGTCCAGGCGGTGGCTCACCCGTGCCATCCGTCGATCTTCCTCCAGCGCACGACGCCGGAGGAGTACGCCGACACGTTTGGCGGCATCGCCGCCCCGCAGGACGCGATCGCGGCGATCGAGTCAGACGACCCGGCCAAGCGAGAGATCGTCGAGGCCACGGTTCGAGCGATCTACGCTCCGGTCGTCGACGTGCACTGGGTGACGATCAAGCAGCTCGCGCAGCTCGAGCCGACGCTCGTGGAGACGATCGCGTGCATGATCGGCGACCTCCTGAAGGAGGCGCTCGACGAGGCGGTCGACACGATGGGCGTACCGGAGCCGGCGGCACGTGCGATCCTCCTCGGCCACACCCAGGTCGCTCTGGCGAACGGACTGCGCGGGGACAACCCCTTCAGCGACGCGTGCCTGATCGCGATGGAGTACGGCCGCGAGGCGATCATCAAGGACGACTGGAAGCGGGTCTTCCGGGACGACGAGCTCGACAAGAACCTCGCACGCATGCTGCACCTCGAGGCGATCGAACGCTGACGCGCGAGCCCAACGCCGGGACTGCGTCGCCACTGCCTTCGTCCACGAGGCGGCGCTGACCGCCCGCCGCAGTGCCGCGAGTCGTCACCGATGTGCCGACTCGTCATCGGTGTGCCGAGTCGTCATCGGTGTCGGTGGGGCCCGCTACCGTCGCCGTGTGCAGACGGGTCCTCAGTCCGGCGCCGAGGCGGCGTCGGAGGTGACGGTGCGCTCCGCCGTCGGCCGCTATGACGGGTTCTTCGAGGTCGTGGGCGTCAAGAAGCCGGGCGGCAAGGGCTGCTGGTGCATGTCCTACCGGGACTCGCGCGTCTCGACCGAGGAGCGCCCCGCGTACATGCGGGACCTCTGCGCGACCGAGCCGGGACCGGGCGTGCTCGCCTACGTCGACGGCACGCCCGCCGGCTGGTGCTCGGTCGCCCCGCGCAGCACCTACCGGCGCCTGATGAACGCCCGCACCATCCCCTTCGTGGACGACCGTGACGCCTGGGTCGCTGTCTGTTTCGTGGTCCGCGCCGGATACCGTCGCCGCGGCCTCATGCACGCGTTGCTCGACGGCGCGGTCGCGCACGCGGCCGAGCACGGCGCCGAGGTGGTCGAGGGCTACCCGGTCGAGGTTCCCGACGGCGAACGTGTCGACGTGATCAGCGGCTACGTGGGCACCACACGACTGTTCGAGGCCCACGGCTTTCACCGTGCCGCGCCGACGACGGGCCGCAGCGGCCACCGCCCGCGGTGGGTGATGCGCCGCGAGCTGGCCTGACGTCGTCGCGCACGGCGCGGCCGTGGTGCGATCAGCGGTCTTGGACCACTCCCACGGTCGAGGCGCTGACCGGGTCGCGGTTCGTGAAGTCGCCGGGCGGGATGCCCGGATGGTGGCCGTCGGGTGCGTCCGACGAGGACGGCGAGGGGGCGAGGCTCAGACGCGAGACGATCCGGTAGCGGTCACCGCGGTAGAGGGAGTGCACGTACTCGACGGGCCGGCCGTCGGTGTCGGTGGTCAGGCGGTCGAAGAGCAGGGCGGGGGACAGCTCCGGCAGGTCGAGCAGCTCGGCCTCGTACCTGGTCGCCACCGTCGGCTCGATCACCTGGACCGCCTCGTGCACGTGCACTCCGTGGTGCTCACGCAGGTGCTCGTAGAGGTCGCCGCTCTCCAGCTCCTGGGCGCTCAGTCCTTGTGCCCGGTGGGCCGGGATGTGGAGGTGCTCGATCGCCATCGGGTCGCCGTCCACGAGCCGCAGCCGCGCGACGTAGACGATCTCCGCGGCGGGCGACATCCGCAGCTTGCGACCGATCCGGGCACCGGCCGGGCACCGGGTGAACTCGAGCAGCCGGCTCGACCAGCTGCCCTGTGCAAGCGGCACCCGCATCTCCTGCCGGCCGCCGACCAGCTCCTGGGTGATCTTCGCCGGCGCGACGAACATCCCCCGGCCGTGCTCACGCACGAGCCGGCCGGCGGCCACGAGCTCGTCGACGGCCGCACGCAGTGTGGGCCGCGACACGCCGAGCTCCGCGCACAGACTGCGCTCGGAGGGGATCGGCTCGCCCGCCGTGCGCGCCTCGATGAGCTCGAGGATCACGCTGCGCACCCGCTCGCGCTTGAGGATCGCTCCCGGTGCTGTCATGTGCGTGTACGACGCTCCCACTCGCGGGTTCCGGCCGAGGAACTGCTGACCAGTTCTCGCCGATTGTACTACTGGTCAGCCGTAGCTCTGACCAGTCGTGCTCTCCCACTCAAGGGACCTGCGCACGTCTGCGCGCCTGTTGACACGTTCGAGGTGCTGTGCCACCTTTCTTCCACCCGGCGGGTCATATGACCAGTTGGGCAACTGGTCAACTGGACGCATCGCTGGCGGTCCCGCACGGGCGGCTTTGGTTGCACGACCCAGGAGGAACGATGTCGATCCGCCGTACCGGCTGGCGCTTGCCCAGCTCCGCCCTCGCTCTGCTGCTTCTCGCCTTCGTGCCCTCGGCACCACTGACCGGGGCCCAGGCGGCCACGCCGGCAGACGGCTGCGAGGTCACCGGCCCGAGCTCCGGCGATCCGGTGACGGGACCGGTCACGATCACCGGTACCTACACCAACGCGTACGGGGTGCAGGTGGCGTTCGACGCCGGCACGATATTCGACGCCCACACGGTCGACCCGGACGGCGATGGCACCGGGACCTGGTCCTACACTCTGGATCCGGCGTCGGCCCGGTTGTCCGGCGAGGTCGAGGTGACCGTGCGGTGCTCCTCGATCGAGACTCGCTACTGGCTCTGGGGCGCTCCGGTCTACCTCGACGTCGAGGTCCCGGCTCACGAGGCTCCCACGGTCGAGATCACCTCACCGGCGGACGGGGCGACGGCCCGCGGCGTGCTGCGAGTGACCGCCGACGCGGCCGACGCGCAGGGGCTAGCGTCGGTGCAGGTCCGGGTCGACGCGGGCGAGTGGCAGACCGCGAGACGGACGCGGCCCGGCACATACATGTACCTGGAGCGCGCGCCGCGCGAGGACATGACGCACTCGATCGAGGCCCGGGCGATCGACACCGACGGCAACACCACGACCACGGCGACGACGTACGTCAAGACCGGGTCCGGGACCAGGGAGTCGCCGGCGGTGCTGCAGTCCGACCGGGCGATGTGGGTCTGGGAATCGGCCACCGCCCGGCTGCTGGAGAACCCCGGCGCCCGCGAGGTGCTCGGCGAGTTCATGGACGACGAGTCGCTGGCTCCGCAGCAGACCGCGACGATCTACCTCTACGCCGACCGCTACGACGACGCGTACGCCCTGCTGGAGAACCCGGACCGGTACCGGTCGCTGATCGCGTGGGCGCACGACCGTGGCTACAGGGTCCACGCCCTGCTCGGCTCCGGTACGTACATGGCGCCGATGTGGGTCTACGGCCGCCATCACGACAAGGCGGTCCGGCTCGTCGAGAACGTGCTCAACTACAACATCGCGTCGGCGCCGGACGAGCAGTTCGACGGCATCAACGTCGACATCGAGCCACACGTTCTGTCGGACTGGCACACCGACCGGCAGGTCCAGCTCCAGTACCTCGACATGCTGGCGAAGATGATGGAGCGAAAGCAGGTGACCGGCCAGAACCTCGACATCGGTCCGGCCATCCCGCGGTGGCTGGACGACAGCGCCTCGTGCCAGGACGTCAGCTGGAACGAGAAGACCCAGAACTGCGCGCGGCACGTCATCGACACCACCGACTACATCTCGCTGATGGACTACCGCGACGTCGCGACCGGCCCGGCGGGGATCATCCCCCAGGCCCAGCACGAGATCGACTACGCCGCGGCCGTCGGCAAGGAGGTGATGATCGGCGTCGAGACCGACCAGCTGTCCGCGTCCGGCGACCCGGAGGTGATCACCTTCCAGGAGGAGGGCCGTACCGCGATGGAGGCCGAGCTGGCCCAGGTGTACGCGGCGTTCGAGTCCTCACCGTCGTTCCTCGGCGTCGCGGTGCACCACTACGACTCCGCCCGCGCCCTGCCCAGCCGGTGGTCTCCGGACGGGACACGTTGGCAGCACTCGATCGCCGACAGCGCCGGCCCGACCACGCCCGGGCAGCTGAGTGTCGAGACCTTCGACTGGCAGCGCGCCGATCTGCACTGGGCCAGGAGCACCGACGACACGCTGGTCGACCACTACGAGGTGCACCGGTCGACCGACGCCGGATTCGCACCCGGGCCCGACACCCTCGCGCGGACCACCGGATCCAACGCCGTCGAGGACGAGGGCCTGCAGCCCGGGACCACCTACTACTGGCGAGTGGTGGCCGTCGATGCCGGCGGGAACACGAGCGCGCCGTCGGCACCGGTCTCCGCGACGACACCCGAGGGCACGGGGCTGACCCCGCTGCGGATCGACGCCATCACCTTCACCGACGGGGCGAACTTCTCGACCGCCACGGTCACGGTGGTGGACGCGGTCACCGGTGAGCCCGTCCCGGGGGCGACCGTGTCCGGGCACTGGGAAGGGGCCGCGGGACGCAAGTTCGACCTGACGACCGGCGCGGACGGCACGGCTGCCACGGCCACCGAGGCGCTGCCGCCGCCCTACACGATCACCTTCGTGCCGGAGCGGATCCTCGCTCCCGGGTACTATTGGGCGTCCAGCCTGGACGCGACCGGCTCCGCGACCTGGGAGCGGTCCTGACCGACCAGCTCTACCCGAGGCCGGACTCGACCAGCTCCACGCCCGCAGCCATCATCCGCTCCCGCGCCAGCGCGCCCAGCTCGGGACTCACCGGCACTGTCATGTCCGTCAGCACGCGGGTGTCGAACCCCAGCTCCCTGGCATCGAGCGAGGTGTCCTTGACGCAGTGCGACTCGACCAGGCCGACCACGTCGACCGCGTCGACGCCGGCGTCGCGCACGACCTTCTCGAGCGTGCGTCCGTCCTCGTCCGTGCCCTCGAAACCCGAGTAGGCGCCGGAGTACTGCCCTTTCTTGACGGAGGCGCTGAAGGTCAGTCCCTCCAGCGCCGGGTGCAGCTCGGCCTCCGGCGTCCCCGCCAGGCCGTGCGGCGGCCAGGTGTCGACGTAGTCCGGGTCCTCCGAGAAGTGGCCACCCGGATCGATGTGCCAGTCCTGCGTCGTCACCACCGCCGCGTACCGCGAGCCGCGCTCGCGGACGTAGCGGCTCACACGCTCCGCGACGGCGTTGGCGCCGGGGGACGGCAGCGCGCCGCCCTCGCAGAAGGTCGGCTGGACGTCCACGACGATGAGCACGCGGTCGTCGAGGCGCTTGCCGGGGGCGGTGTCCGTGTCACTCACGATCGTCCTCCAGTCCCCGTCCCGCTCCGGTGCCGGGACGTCTCACCATTGTCCGCCGTCGGGCGTGGTCCGTGGAGGCACGCGTGACGGATGCCGCGGGCAGCCGGCCCTCAGGCCACCCGTGCGCGTAGCCAGGCGATGTCCGCACCCTGCCCCTCGGCCCCTCCCGGGGTCTCCACGATCACGGGCGCACCGGCGTCCCGCACCACACCCGCGAGCTCGTCGGGGTCGAGGCTCCCCGAGCCCAGGTTCGTGTGCCGGTCCGCCCCGGAGTTGAACGCGTCGCGACTGTCGTTCGCGTGCACCAGGTCCACGCGGCCCGTGACGGCCTTGACCCGTTCGACGATGCCGCCCAGCTCCTCGCCACCGGCGAAGGCGTGACAGGTGTCCAGGCAGAACCCGACCGTGTCGCCGCCGTCGGCCTGCAGCACGGCCTCCCACACGCCCGCGATGCGCTCGAGGCCGCGCGTCATGGCGTTGTTGCCGCCGGCCGTGTTCTCGATCAGGACGGGCACGGCCATGTCGAGGCTGTCGATGGCCTTGCGCCAGTTGTCGAACCCCTTCGCGGGATCGTCGTCCTTGAGCACGTGGCCGCCGTGCACGACCACCCCGGCGGCACCGATCTCGGCCGCCGCGCTCACGTGCTGCTGGAGGATCTTCCGGCTGGGGATGCGGATACGGTTGTTCGTCGTCGCGACGTTGATGATGTACGGCGAGTGCACGTACAGCGTCACGCCCGCCGCCTCCGCCGCGGCCCTCAGGCCCTCGGCGCCGCCCGGGTGGTCGACCACCGGCTTCTTCCAGCCCTGCGGGTCGCCGAGGAAGATCTGCGCCAGATCCGCCCCGCGGGCCTGAGCCTCGGCGATGGGATCGCCGCCGTGGATGTGTGCACCGATCTGTGGCCCTGTCGTCATGGCACCGAGCGTAATCGGGCACGGTGACGTGACGGAGACCTCCGCCATCGTCCCGCCCCGCGGTCAGCACCCGAACGCCGACGGATCCGTCGTGACGCCCGAACTAGGCTGCTCCCCATGACGCGCATCCTCTCCGCACTGGCCTGGCCGTACGCCAACGGCCCACGCCACATCGGTCACGTTGCCGGGTTCGGCGTCCCCGCAGACGTCTTCTCGCGCTACATGCGGATGGCCGGTCACGACGTGCTGATGGTCTCGGGGACCGACGAGCACGGCACGCCGATCCTCGTGGCGGCCGACGCCGCCGGAGTCAGCGCCAAGGAGCTCGCCGACAAGAACAACCGCCTCATCGTCGAGGACCTCGTCGCGCTCGGGCTCAGCTACGACCTCTTCACCCGCACCACGACCCGCAACCACCACGCCGTCGTGCAGGAGATGTTCCGCACCGTGCGCGACAACGGCTACATGGTCGAGCAGGTCACCAAGGGCGCGGTCAGCCCGTCCACGGGCCGCACCCTCCCGGACCGCTACATCGAGGGCACCTGCCCGATCTGCGGCTACGACGGCGCCCGCGGCGACCAGTGCGACAACTGCGGCAACCAGCTCGACCCGACCGACCTCATCGAACCGCGCAGCAGGGTCAACGGCGAGACACCGGAGTTCCGCGAGACGACCCACTACTTCCTGGATCTGCCCGCGCTCGCCGACGCGCTCGGCACCTGGCTCGACGAGCGCGAGGCGTCCGGCACCTGGCGGCCCAACGTCATCCGGTTCAGCAAGCACATCCTGGAGGAGATCCGCCCCCGCGCCATGACCCGCGACATCGACTGGGGCATCCCCGTCCCCGGCTGGGAGGAACAACCCACCAAGCGGCTCTACGTGTGGTTCGACGCCGTCATCGGCTACCTCTCGGCGTCGATCGAGTGGGCTCGCCGCAGCGGCGACCCGGACGCGTGGCGCAGCTGGTGGAACGACCCGGAGGCTCTGTCCTACTACTTCATGGGCAAGGACAACATCGTCTTCCACTCCCAGATCTGGCCCGCCGAGCTCCTCGCGCAGAACGGCGCCGGGGACATCGGAGGCAGAGCCGGTGCTCTCGGACGTCTCAACCTGCCCACCGAGGTCGTCTCCAGCGAGTTCCTCACCATGGAGGGCAAGAAGTTCTCGTCCTCGCGCGGCGTGGTCATCTATGTGCGTGACGTGCTGTCCCGCTACCAGACCGACGCGCTGCGCTACTTCATCTCCGCGGCCGGCCCCGAGACGCAGGACGCCGACTTCACCTGGGACGAGTTCGTCCGGCGCACCAACGGCGAACTCGTCGCCGGCTGGGGCAACCTCGTCAACCGGATGGCGTCGATGATCGCGAAGAACTTCGGCGAGATCCCCGAGCCCGGCGAGCTCGAGGACATCGACGCCGCACTGCTCGACAGCATCCGTGACGGCTTCGGCACCGTCGGTGAGCTGATCGGCCGCCACCGGCAGCGGGCCGCCCTCGGCGAGGCCATGCGGCTGGTCGGCGAGGCGAACACCTACGTCACCCGCACCGCACCGTTCACGCTCAAGGCCCCCGAGCAGCGCACCCGGCTCGCCACCGTCCTGCACACCCTCGCCCAGGCCGTCAACGACCTCAACGTCATGCTCAGCCCGTTCCTGCCGCACTCGTCCAACGACGTCGACCGGGTCCTGGGTGGGGACGGCCGGATCGCGCCGCTGCCGCGCATCGAGGACGTCGACGACCTCGACGGCGGTGACCCGTACGTCGTCATCACCGGCGACTACGACCACGGCGACGGCGGTGCGTACCCCTCCTGGAGACCGCGGCCGGTCACGCCCGGAACACCCGTCGCCAAGCCGGCACCGGTGTTCACCAAGCTCGACGAGAGCGTCGTGGACGACGAGCTGGCCCGCCTGGAGGTCGACGAGCACGAGTGAGGAACGAGCGGAGTGCGAGGAGACCGACGATGAGACTGGAGGTCGACGAGCACGAGTGAGGAACGAGCGGAGTGCGAGGAGACCGACAATGAGACTCGGTCTCTGAACGGTATGAGCAGGAAGAAGCACCGCGGCTGGCCCGCGGACCCCCAACCGCTGCCGGCCGCCGTCGTCGACAACCACACGCACCTGCCCGCTCTCGACCAGAACGGCCGGGCGGTCGACGTCGACGATGTCGCCATCCCGCCCGGTGAGGAGCCGATGACGACGGCGGAGCAGGTCGCCCGGGCCGCACGCGCCGGCGTGGCGAGGTTGCTGACCGTCGGGTGCGACGTGCCGTCGTTGCGCGGTTCGGTCGAGCTCGCCCACGAGCACCCCCAGATCGCGGCCGCGATCGGGATCCACCCGAACGAGGCGCCCCTGCACGCCGGGGTCCGCGAGATCGGCCCCGACGGGCTCGATCCCGCCGTACGCGCCCACCACGGTCTCTCGCTCGACGACGCGATCGCCCGCGTGGCCGACCTCGTCCGAGACGAACGGGTCGTCGCTGTGGGGGAGAGCGGACTCGACTTCTTCCGCACCGGCGAGGAGGGCCGCTCGCACCAGATCCGCGCCTTCCGCGAGCACATCGCTCTCGCGAAGGAGCTCGAGAAGCCGCTGCAGATCCACGACCGCGAGGCCCATGACGCCGTCGTCGAGGTGCTCCTGGCCGACGGTGCCCCCGAGCGGACCGTATTCCACTGCTTCTCCGGCGACGTCGAGCTGGCCCGCACCTGCGCCGAGCACGGCTGGTACGCCTCGATCGCCGGCCCCGTCACCTTCAAGACGAACGACGCCGGACGCGCGGCTCTGCGCGAGCTGCCGCCCGAGCTCGTCCTCGTGGAGACCGACGCCCCGTACCTGACCCCGGCGCCCTTCCGCGGGCACCCGAACGCCTCCTACCTCATGCCGCTCACGGTCCGCACGATCGCGGAGCAGCTCGAGCTCGACCTCGCCGACACGTGCGCGAGGCTCACCGCGAACACGGACACCGTCTACGGCACCTGGTAGCCGAACCGGCGCCCGTCGGACCGCGTTCAACCGCTGTTCAGCCAAGGTTTCCACAGGGTCGGTGTGCGCGAGGCCACCGCAAAGATCGAGGCTTGTACTTCCCAACGAGATAACGGATCGGTTACGGTCGGCGTGCTCCGTCTCCCCTCCAGACAGGACACCAAGACTCGTGGTTAGCAGTATTTCGGCGCGCGACACCTCCGCGCACCACAGCGACAGCAGTTCCGACGCGCCAGATTCCTCGGTGCCCGGGACCCGACGCGCCCGGCGCCAGGCCGAGCGGCGTCGCCGAACTGCGGGTGCCCTCGGCATCCCGGGCGGCGTCGTCAAGGCGATGCGACTCGGCGTTCTCGGCGCCGTCGTCATCGGGACGGGCGCCTTCACGGTCAGCCAGGTCGCAGCCGACCCGCAGGTGAGCGAACCCACCCATGTCTCCGCGCTCGAGGCCGGCACCCTGAACCTGCGCGACGGCGGCGCCGAGGCCTCACGGTCCCAGGCCGCCGGTCGCCTCGCTCTCGAGGCGGAGGGCGGGGTCACGTTCACCGTGAAGGTCGACGGCCAGACGCGAGAGATCACGACGACGGCCGCCGACCTGGGCGAGGCGCTTGCCGAGGCGGACATCGTCATCGGCAAGGACGACGTCGTGAGCGCGTCGTTGAGCGGTCCGGTCCCCGCCGGCGAGACCGTCGAGGTCGACCGGGCGAGGCTCGATCACGTGACCGAGGAGAAGGTCGACGAGTACAAGGTCGTCGAGGAGGAGGACCCGAACCTCCCCGAGGGCGAGCGTGAGGTCGAACGCGAGGGTCAGAACGGCGTGACCACCACGACCTTCCGCGTGCTGACCGCTGGTGACGACGAGATCTCCCGCCAGCGCGTCGCGACCGTCGTCGAGAGCGAGCGTGTGGACGAGCTGGTGCGGGTGGGCACCATGGAGCCGGTGCAGGAGCCCCCGACGACGTCGGAATCCACCGGTTCGGAGTCCTCCGGCTCGGACGTGCCGGAGGCGCCGGCCACCTACTCCGGCGACCCGCGGTCGATCGCCCGGTCCATGCTCGGCAACTACGGCTGGGGCGCGGACCAGTTCTCCTGCCTGGACTCCCTCTGGCAGCGCGAGTCCGGCTGGAACCCCCACGCGGAGAACCCGTCCTCCGGGGCCTACGGCATCCCGCAGGCGCTGCCCGGCAGCAAGATGGCTACCGCAGGATCCGACTGGGCGACCAACCCGGCGACCCAGATCGAGTGGGGGCTGGGCTACATCTCCGCCCGGTACGGCAGCCCGTGCGGCGCCTGGGCCCAGAGCCAGAGCGTCGGCTGGTACTGAGTCGGCTGGTACTAAGCCGGCTGGTACTGAGCCGCTCTCGATCCCGGGTGCACGCTGACCCCTCCCGGGCGCAGGGTGACGGCGGTGCCATAGCACACGTTGTGCGGCAACACACATAGACCGTGGATCACAGTTCAATTACAGTTTTCGAGGCCGCCTCGGCGGACCCCACATCGACTTCGACAGCCGGATCGGACCGGTCGTCGGGCTGTGCGTGAGCGCACGCGAGGATCCCTCCTCTTCGCCCGTCGTCACTTCCCGTACCCGGGTGGCACGACCAAAGGACTCGCGTTGAGCGACACCAACGTCCTCGGACCCCCCACCGACAACACACCCTCCGGCCGACGCGGTGAGGGCACCACAGGTAACAGACGTGGCCTTCGCTGGCTGCTCCTTGGCCTGGTGCCCGTACTGATCGCTGCTAGCGCCGTCGCCGCGCAGGCTCACAAGACCGTCGAGGTCGAGGTCAACGGTCAGGCCCGCACCGTCTCGACCTGGGCCGGGTCGGTGGACGGACTGCTCGCGGACCAGAACATCGAGATCGGACCGCACGACCTGCTCGCTCCCGGCGGCGACACGGCACTGTCGGACGACGCCGAGATCGTGGTGCGTACGGCGCGCCAGGTCACCGTCGAGGTCGACGGCGAGCCACGCCAGATCTGGACCACGGCCATGACGCAGAGTGACATCGTCTCGCGCCAGTTCGAGTCCGGCCGCAACGTGACTCTCACCGCCTCCAGGTCCTTCGACCGGACCGCGCTCGAGCTGCCGCTGGTCATCGACGGCGAGGCGGAGGTCGTCGCCGACGGCGAGACCTCCCGTGTCCAGCTCGAGGGCTCCGCCGACGTTGCCGACGCTCTCGAGGCGGCGGACGTGGAGCTGAACAAGAAGGACCACGTCGACATCGCGTCCGCCGACGACGGCACCGTCCAGGTGATCGTGACGCGCGTCGTCAACGGCGAGCGCACCGAGACGGAACCGATCGACTTCGAGACCGTCGAGCGGAACGACAGCTCCCTCTACGAGGGGGAGACCCGGGTCGTACAGGAAGGCGCTCCCGGCGAGCGCACCCGCACGTTCGCCACCATCACCGTCGGCGGCAAGGAGCGCACGTCCACGCTCGTCAGCAACGAGGTGACCACCGAGCCGGTCGACCGGATCATCGCGGTCGGCACCGCCGAGCGGCCCGCCCCGGAGCCCGAGCCGGCGCCGGCGCCCAGCTCGCCGTCCCCGTCCGAGTCCGGGTCCAGCTCGTCGGGCTCGTCTGACTCGAGCTCCGGCTCCGCCGACTCCGGCGGTGTCTCCGGCGGCGTCTGGGCGGCGCTCGCCCAGTGCGAGTCGGGCGGCAACCCGCAGGCGGTCAGCGCCAGCGGCACGTACTACGGGCTCTACCAGTTCAGCATCAGCACCTGGCAGTCGGTCGGCGGCACCGGCCTGCCGACCGAGGCCTCGGCCTCCGAGCAGACGATGCGCGCACAGACGCTGCAGGCACGTGCCGGCTGGGGGCAGTGGCCGCACTGCGCGTCCCAGCTCGGCCTGTACTGAGGGCCTGCCTGTACTGAGGGCCGCCTGTACTGAGCCGTGCCGGGAAAGCGACGGTCGGCCGAGCACCAACAGCGGCACCATGGTCCGGTCGAGCGACATCACGCCATGTCGCTCGACCGGACCGTGACGTTTACCCGCGGCGACGGTCGACGCCGGAACGGGGCATCTTCCGAAGGACTGTCCTTCGGATGTCCAGCCGCAAGTCCGGGGGAGCGGCGGGACGGTCTGGTCCGATCCGGGCGTCGGCGTCTACGGCTGGCTTTTCGAAGGACTGTCCTTCGTTTGTCTCGCCGAGTCCGCGGCCGCTCGCCCAACCCGCTACTGGCCGGCAGCGAGCTTGTCCCGGGGCACCTGGTCAGCCGACCGCTCCGTCGTCGTTACGCTCTGGAAGGTGACTGACAGCGACCAGGGCCTGCTCGGCGTCGGTGACGTGCGCCGGATCGCGGAAGCCCTCGGCGTCCGGCCCACCAAGACTCTCGGCCAGAACTTCGTGCACGACGCCGGAACTGTCCGTCGCATCGTCCGCACGGCCGGCGTGACCGCCGACGACGTCGTCCTCGAGGTCGGTCCAGGCCTCGGCTCGCTCACCCTCGCGCTGCTCGAGACGGGGGCGAGCGTGGTCGCCGTCGAGATCGACCCGGTGCTGGCCTCCGCTCTCCGGGGGACGGTCGAGGCCCGCATGCCCGACGCGGCCGATCGCCTCTCCGTGCTGCAGGCCGACGCGATGACCGTCGCCGGTCCCGAAGATCTCCCGGCCCCGGCGGGCCTCGCGGGCCCAGTCGACCCGAGGAGGCCAGTCGAGCCCAGCAAGCTCGTCGCGAACCTGCCGTACAACGTCGCCGTCCCCGTGCTGCTCACGCTCCTCGAGAACCTCCCGAGCCTGCACAACCTCCTCGTCATGGTCCAGGCCGAGGTCGCCGACCGGATCGCCGCGCCCCCGGGCTCACGCTCCTACGGCATCCCGTCGGTCAAGGCGGCCTGGTACACGGAGGCGGTGCGCGCGGGAACCATCGGCCGGACGGTGTTCTGGCCGGCGCCCAACGTCGACTCCGCCCTTGTACGGCTGAAGCGCCACGAGCCGCCGCAGACCAGCGCGACCCGCCGGGAGGTCTTCGCCGTCGTCGACGCCGCGTTCGCCCAGCGGCGCAAGATGCTGCGGGCGGCGCTCGCGGGCTGGGCCGGCACGGCCGCTCGCGCCGAGGAGGCGCTGCGCGCCGCGGGTATCGACCCCACCCTGCGCGGCGAGCGGCTCCGTGTCGCCGACTTCGCGCGCATCGCCGAGCACTCGCCCACCGGCGCCGAGCACTCGCCCACCGGCGCCGAGGGCTCGCCCACCGCCGCCGCGGGCTCGCCCACCGGTGCAGAAGACCCGTCCACCGGTGCAGCAAACCCGGCCACCGAGGGCGGTGCGGGTCGGACCTCTGGCACGCTGGGCCCGTGAGACATGTCCATGTTCGTGCGCCGGGGAAGATCAACCTCACCCTGCGCGCCTGGCCGCCCACCGAGGACGGCTACCACCCGCTGGAGACGGTGTTCCAAGCCGTCTCGCTCTTCGAGGACGTCGTCGCGCGCCCGGCCGACGAGGTCTCGGTCGAGATCCACGGCCGCGGCTCCGACCTTCCCACCGACGGCAGCAACCTCGCAGTTCGGGCCGCCGAGCTGCTCCGGGAGACCGCCGGAAGCGAGTCGGGCGTGCACCTGACCATCACGAAGCAGGTGCCCGTCGCCGGTGGCATGGCGGGCGGCTCCGCCGACGCGGCCGCGACCCTCATCGCGTGCGACCAGCTGTGGGGTACCGGGCTGGGCCGCGAGGAGCTCGCCGAGCTCGCCGCCGAGCTCGGCGCCGACGTCCCCTTCGCGCTCACCGGGATGTCCGCCATGGGCACCGGTCGCGGCGACCTCATCAGCCCGGTGATGAGTCGCGGCCAGTACCACTGGGTCCTGGCGCTCCAGAAGGAGGGGCTCGCGACGCCCGACGTGTTCGCCGAGCTCGACGCTCGCAAGGACTTGACTCGGTCCTCGTCCGAGAACGCCGAGGACGACGGCGGAGCCACCATCAAGGCCGGCGGCGAGGTCGTCTCCGCATTGCTCAGCGCCGACCCCCTCATCCTCGCGCGCACCCTGCACAACGACCTCGAGGAGGCGGCGCTCGCCCTTCGCCCGGAGCTCGGTGACGTGCTCGCCGCGGCCGAGCGAGCCGGCGCGCTGGCCGCCGTCGTCTCCGGCTCCGGGCCGACGGTCGCCGCCCTGGCCTTGGACGCACCGCACGCCGCGAGCGTCGCCGACGTGATGCGCGGCGCCGAGGTGGCCTCCGAGGTCCAGGTGGTGACCGGGCCGGTGGCCGGGGCGCGGGTGATCGAGCAGGTCGGACGGCACTGAAGCTCGCTCACCGGCACGCCGAAAATCAGTTCGCGCGCTCCGGTGGGAATGACTCACGATAGGTAGACGTTCCCGAGACGTCGTGTGCAGTGTCGCCGCGGCTCACAGCCCGCCGCGCGCACCAGGAGATTGATGGATACGACCACGCGACACGACCGTTCCCCGACGAAGGCTCGGGGTGCGGTCGCGCCCGGCGCTGCCGCTCCCGGCGCTCCCGGCGGCACGGACGCCGCGACGTCGGACAAGCTGCCCCGCGAGCACGTCGTCGTCATCGGGCTGCTGCTCGCGTCCGCGTTCGTCGTCATCCTCAACGAGACGACGATGGCGGTCGCCCTGAACCCGATCATGGACGACCTGGACATCACGGCCAGCACCGGCCAGTGGCTCACGACGGCGTTCATGCTCACGATGGCGGTCGTCATCCCGACCACGGGCTTCGTGCTCCAGCGGCTCGGGACCCGCACCACGTTCATCATCGCGATGTCGTTGTTCAGTACCGGGACGCTGCTGGCCTCGCTGTCGCCGGGCTTCGCGTTCCTGCTCGCCGGCCGCGTGGTGCAGGCCACCGGCACGGCCATCATGATGCCGCTGCTCATGACGACGGTCATGACGATCGTCCCGGCCAGCAGGCGCGGTCGCGTCATGGGCAACGTCGGCCTCGTCATCTCGGCCGCCCCCGCGCTCGGCCCCACCTTCTCCGGCGCGCTCATCGAGCAGCTCGGCTGGCGCGGCGTCTTCACCGCGGTGCTGCCGATCGCGCTCGTGGCCCTGATCGTCGGCACGATCCTCGTCCGCGACGTCTCCGCGGGCGCGCGGGTCCACCTCGACCCGATCTCCCCCGTGCTCGCCGCGTTCGGCTTCGGGGGCCTCGTCTACGGCCTCTCGAGCCTCGGCGAGTCGGCGGGACACGAGCCCTTGATGCCGCCGTGGATCCCGCTGCTGGTCGGTGTTGTCTTCCTGGCTGCGTTCGTCCTGCGCCAGCGCCACCTCCAGGGCGGTAGCCGCGTCCTGATGGACATGCGGGTCTTCGCCGCCAGGCAGTTCAGGATCGCGCTCGCCGTCCTGGTGACATGCATGATCTCCTTGTTCGGCGTCATCATCCTGCTGCCGCTGCTGCTCCAGGACTCGGTCGGCATGTCTCCGCTGGCCTCCGGTCTGGTGGTGCTGCCCGGCGGTCTCATCATGGGCCTGCTCGGACCGGTCGTCGGAAGGCTGTACGACCGCGTCGGGCCACGGCCGCTCGCGCTGCCCGGTATGGGCATCGCGGCCGTGGCGTTCGTGATGCTGTCGTTCGTCGGACCGGGTATGTCGTGGGGCCTGGCGCTCGGCGGGCACATGATCCTCAGCGTCGGTCTCGCGCTCATGTTCACGCCCCTGATGACCACGGCCCTCGGGGCGCTCGAGCCACCGCTGTACTCGCACGGATCCGCCATGGTGACCACGATCCAGCAGCTCGCGGCCGCGTCCGGGACCGCCGCGGCAGTCGCGGTGATGACGATCCGCTCGGCCTCCCTCGCCGAGGACGGCGCCGACCCGGCGACCGCCCTCGCCGGCGGCACGAGCATGACGTTCCTCCTCGGCGCGGCCCTGCTCGTGCTGTGCTCTCTGCTCGCCGTGCGGCTCCGTCAGCCCGCGCCGACATTCGGGCCGGGACACGGCCAGGCAAGCTGAGCGGGGCGCACATGGCTCACCTGCTCGGACTGGAGTCGGTCGGCGTCGTCCGCGGCGCGCGCCCGATCCTGGCTGATCTCACCCTCGGCCTCGAGGACGGCACGCGCGTCGGCGTCCTCGGGCGCAACGGCGCCGGCAAGTCCACCCTGCTGGCACTGCTGGCCGGGACCCTGCCCCCCGACCAGGGGCGCGTCACCCGTGCCGGCGGGACGCGGGTCGTGGTCCTCGACCAGAGCGACGAACTGCCGGTCGGCACCACGGTCCGCGAGGTCATCCACCCGGGCGTCGAGGACCACGTGTGGGCCTCGCAGCCCGAGGTGCGCGAGGTCCACGGCGGTCTCCTCGCCGACGTCGCCCTCGGCTCCGACGTCGGGGCGTTGTCCGGTGGCCAACGCCGCCGGGTGGCGCTGGCGCGTGCCCTCACCCAAGACACCGAGGTGCTCGTCCTCGACGAGCCCACCAACCACCTCGACGTCGAGGGCGTCGACTGGCTTGCCCGGTACGTGCAGGGCCGGTTCGGCCGTGGCAAGGGCGCGCTGGTGGTCGTCACGCACGACCGCTGGTTCCTCGACGCCATCTGCAACCACGTCTGGGAGGTCGTGCCCGGCCACGACGGCCCGGGCGGGCGGGCGCCGGTCGCCAGCCACGTGGAGGCCTACGACGGCGGATACGCGGCCTACGTCCTGGCGCGTGCCGAGCGGGAGCGCACCGCCGCCGTCGCCGCGGAGAAGCGCTCGAACCTCATGCGCAAGGAGCTGGCGTGGCTGCAGCGTGGCGCACCCGCCCGCACCACCAAGCCGAAGTTCCGGCTCGACGCCGCAGCGGAACTGATCGCCGACGAGCCGCCGCCGCGGGACCCCCTGGAGCTCACTCGCCTCGCCACGACCCGGCTGGGGAAGGACGTGGTCGACCTCGAGGACGTCACCGTCACATATCCCATGACGGACGGCCAGGGCGGTGCCAGCACGGTGCTCGAGGACGTCACCTGGCGTCTCGCCCCCGGTGAGCGCGTCGGTCTCGTGGGTGTCAACGGCGCCGGCAAGTCCACGCTGCTGCGGCTGATCGCCGGCGCCCAGGACCCGACGTCCGGTCGGGTGCGTCGGGGCAAGACCGTCCGCGTGCGGACCCTGTCCCAGGAGACCCGCGAGCTCGACGAGGTCGCACACCTGCGGGTGGTCGAGGCCGTCGAGCAGGTGCGCGGACGCGTCGAGGCCGCCGGCAAGGAGCTGACCGCGTCCCAGCTGGTCGAGCGGCTCGGGTTCACCCGCGAGCGGGCCTGGACACCGGTGCGCGACGTCTCCGGCGGTGAACGACGGCGGCTGCAGCTGCTGCGGCTGCTGGTGGACGAGCCCAACGTCCTGCTCCTCGACGAGCCGACGAACGACCTGGACACCGACACCCTCGCCGCCGTCGAGGACCTCCTCGACTCGTGGCCCGGCACTCTTGTCGTCGTCTCCCACGACCGTTACCTCCTCGAGCGCGTCACCGACCACCAGATGGCTCTCATGGGCGACGGCCGACTGCGTGACCTACCGGGCGGCGTCGAGCAGTACCTGCGGCTGCGGCGTGAAGGCGTCGGCGGGCTCGGCGGCGGGTCGGGTGCTCCCGGGGTCCGGGTCAGCGGCGGCGCCACGAAGCCGGCCGCCGGCAACGGGCGGGCGGAGCCTGCCGACGCGGTGACCGGCTCGGCGAAGGCGACGACGAGCTCGTCGGACCAGCGCGCCGCGAAGAAGCAGATGGCTCGGGTGGAGCGTCAGCTTCGGACCGCCGCCACCCGGGTGGAAGAGGTTCACCAGCGGCTCGCCGAGGCGTCCGAGGCCGGGGACGTGGACGCGATGACGCGGTTGAGCCGCGAGTCCCGCGAGGCCGAGGACGCCCACGCGGCGCTCGAGGAGCAGTGGCTCGTCGCCGCCGAGGAGGCGGACTGAGGCGTGCTCCCGATCGAGGGAAGCGGTCAGCTGCGCCGTCTCGGTGGGGCAGCCGCGCCCCGCCCTTCCGGTGTCAGCCGAGGACGAGTGTCGCCGGCGTGAGAACCCGCCTGTCCACGACCCGACGTTGCTACTGTGACGTGACGAGCTCGGTGAAAGGACATTGGGGTGCTGGACGTCTTCGTGCTGGGCTCGGTGCGAGCCGGCACGAGCGGCTGCGACTACTCCCTGGGTGGACCGAAGCAGCGGGCACTTCTGGCGCGACTTGTCCTCGCTCGTGGTCGTTCCTTGTCCACGGAACGGTTGGTCACCGACCTGTGGGACGGGTTCGCACCGCGTGACCCGGCCCATGCGCTGCAAGCGCGAGTCTCGAGGCTGAGGTCGGCGGTACCGGTCAAGATCGAGTGGCTCGACGGCGGATATCGGCTCGATCCGGCACAGGTCCGGACCGATGCCGAACGTTTTGAGCGATGCTGTCAGCACGGTGGCGTGTCGCTCGGCGATGGAGACCTCTCGCAGGCGGCCGAGTCCTTTCACACGGCACTTGACCTCTGGCGTGGACAACCTTTCGCTGGTCTCCTCGACGTCACCGCGCTGCGGGTGGAGTCGGTGCGGCTGGAAAAGCTCCGTGCGGCGGCGCTGGCAGACCGGATCGACCTGGACCTCGCCCTCGGTCGGAGCTCCGCGGTCATTCCCGAGCTCCATGCCCTGGTGGAAGAGCATCCGTTCACCGAGCGGCACTGGGGTCAGCTGATGACCGCGTTGTATTGCGACGGTCGTATGCAAGAGGCTCTCGACACCTTCTCGCGGGCTCGATCGACATTCGCCTACCATCTCGGTGTCGAACCGAGCAGTGAGCTCGGCCGGTTGCACATGGGGATCCTTCGCGAGCAATCGCCTGAGTCGCTCCTTCGCGTTCCGGTGGCAGCTTCGGTGTTCGGCGCGCCGGACGAGGCGGATACCCACGCGAGAGACCTGTCCGAGCGCGTTGTGACCTCGGCTCAGCCCGACAACTTGGCCGCGCTGCTCCGTGATCGACGAAGCCTGCTCCTCACCGGACCTGCGGGCATCGGAAAGACTCATCTGCTCCGCGCGATCGGCACCCGATTCGAGTCGCGGCAGTGCTCGGCGCCGCTCGTGACAGCCAGCCCCCTCAGCCAGGCGGTCCCGCTCGGCGTCTTCGCCGGCACACTGCCTGAGAGGTGGACCTCGCCCGCCGCTCTCATCGAGCATTTCACCCGCCATCAGTCGACGACGGTGCTGCTCGTAGACAACGTGGATCAGCTGGACGAGGCTTCCCTCTTCGTCGTCGGCCAGCTCGTCCGCAACTCCCGACTGCCCATCATCCTGGCCGCACGCGACCTCAACGATGCGCCGGACGAGATTCACGCGCTCTACGACAGTGGTGAGCTCACCGAGATCGCAGTCGACCCCTTGTCAGATGCCGGCTGCGACGAATTCGTCACGCACCTGCTGGGCGGTACTCTCACACCCGACAGCCGTCCGCGCGTGTTCGGTGCGGCAGGGAACATTCCCTTGCACCTGCGCGAGATCCTCACTGCCTCGCTGGACGCGGGGCACCTCGTCCGCACCCGACACGGCTGGGAGCTGCGCGGCGCTCCGGCCTCGACATCACGACTCGCACGGCTGGTCGGCGAGCGTTTCAGCGGCCTGGACGACGCCGGACTGGAAGCGGCAGCGAAGGTCGCCATTGCGGGCGAATACCCCCCTGCTGCACTCGAAGACGCCGAACGCCGGGCGCTGGCCCGCGCGGGCGTCGTGGACTACTCCGCGCACGGCTGGCTTCGGCTGTCGCACCCGCTGGACGGGCAGGTCCTTCGCACCCGCTGCTCCACCGCCCTGTGGCGCGACCTCTCGCACGAGGTGCTGCAGGTCCTGCTCAGTCATACGACGGCCGACCGGCCCGCGGCACGTCGCCGCGCCCACATCTTGGCCCTCGATCTTGGGGAGCCGGTCGACATCGACGCCATGCTCGCAGTGGCGGAGCACGCGTTCGGTGCCTTTGACGAGCGGCTCGCGCTTCGCGCCGCCCAGGCCGTCACGGCGTGTGATCCAGGAAATGCCCACGCTCACCGAGTCGCGGGCCTTGCCGCCTCCTCGCTGGGGAAGAGCGAGGAGGCCGTCGCTCACTTCAAGACAGCTCGCCGCAATGCCAGGACGGCAGCCGAGCAGACGGCAGTGGCACTCGCCCATGCCCGGCACCTCGGGTTGCGTCACCACGATGCCGCCGGTGCCCTGGCCATCGTCCAGGAAGCGCTGCGCACGGTGGAGAGCTGCGCCGAAAATTCGGGCGAGGCCGATCACCTCCGGCGCGATGCCACGCGCTGGGCCGCCAGCGCGGGGCAGGGCAGCGAAGCGATCGAGGCCCCGGTGGAGGTGCCCGATGCCGTGGCGGCTCTCGGGCTGATCACCGTCGGTGTGTCCGGGGTGATCACCGGCCCGCTCGACGAAGCCGAGGTCGCCCTCGCGCGGTTGCGCCGAGTGCCCCCCGAGGTCATCGAACTGGTGCCTGGCGGCGCGTCGCTCATCGCGCTCACGGAAATCATGGCGTTGTCCAACACCGGGAACGTCATGGCGACGCGGCGCCGACTGCAGCAGATGATCACCGATGCGGAAGTCAGCGCGCCCGAGTCGCTCGGGGTGTGGGAGTACGCGCTCGGCTTCAGCGAGCTGCTATCGGGCGACGTGGAGCGAGCATACGAGCTCGGACGGTCGGCGTCGGCGCACCTCGAGTGGCGCGACACCAACGGGCTGCTGCCCGCAGCCAGGGCACTCACCGGCGCTGCCGCGCAGGCAACCGGTCGTAAGACGTCGGCGCAGCAGGAGTTCGACGACATCCCGCACGCGGCCGGAACTGATCCCAAGGTCGTCATGCTGCGCGCCTGGGCCGAGGCTTGGCAGGAGAACACCGAGGGTCGTGGTGACTGCGCCTCCCGGCGGCTGGTCGACACCGCTCGTTGGCTTCTCGCGGCGCAGCACAGCTATTTCGCCGGGATGCTGGCCCACTGCGCCGTCCGAATCGGTCGCGAACTCACCGATGCGGTTGCGGTGCTGGAGGAGGCGAGACTGGTCGCGGGAGGCGGTCTGCTGGACCTCTTCGCTCGCCACGCGACAGCGACCGTCGCGGGCGACAGCATGGAGCTCGGCGCCATCGCACGCGACACCCGAGAGCTCGGGATGGCGACGACGGCCGTCGATACCTCGCTCACCCTCTTGCGGCTGTCGGACAGCGGCAGCGCCGCCGAGCTCGACGCACGGCACGAACGAGCCTCGGCCGAGGAACTACGCAAGGAGGCGCCGACGATGGCCCTGTGGTCTCCAGCGACCTTCTGACACCAGCGGAGTCAGGAAGTGGATGCCCGGGCGAGTGCGAACGAGCCGGTGTGAGCGCTCTGTGAGCGCTGCGTGTGACGGTTGGCGCGACCATCCGTAGTGCACACGACAGGAGTTCTTCGTTGAGAAGATCGGGACCGGCGAGGCGAGTTGAGCGAGCTGCGCGCAGATTCACGACGACGATCGGGCTAGGGGCAGCGGCCGCCATGACGCTGCTGGGAGTCGCGCCGGCGGCGTACGGCGCACCCGACGACCCGATCGGCATGCCCGATCCTGCGCTGTTGGCGTGCGTCAACGCGGCGATCGACCCAGATCGGGACGCCGACGCGGCCGTCACCGAGGCTGAGGCCGCCGGCATCACGTCGGTGAGATGCATCGGCAAGGGTGTCGAAGACCTTGCCGGCATGGAGCATCTGGCGAATCTGCAAGACCTGAACCTGCTGAACAACGACAACCTCGACGATGTGAGTCCGCTGAGCGGCCTGCCATCGCTTCGCCGGTTGTATCTCGGGGACTCTGGTGTCACCGATCTGAGCCCGCTGGGAAGCATCCCGTCCCTCGAGGTGCTGAACCTGATCCGCAACGGCATCACCGATGTGAGCTCGCTGGGGAGCCTGTCCTCGCTCCGGCGGTTGATCGTCCAGGGCAACGACATCTCCGACCTGAGTCCCCTGTCCGGCCTCGCCTCCTTGGAGCAGCTGAACCTCAGCGAGAACCAGGTCACCGATGTGGCCCCGTTGTCGGACCTGACGTCGCTGAGGAGGTTGGACCTCGGGCAGAACCGGATCAGCGATGTGAGCGACCTGTCGGGCCTCACTGCGGACATCGACGCCACGGGTCAGAGCGTTGACCTGGGCGATCTGATCGTCGGCGTGGCCGAGGACAACCCCGTGGTCGGTCTCGACGGAGACCCGGTGGAGCTCGATGCTCTCTACGACACAGCTACGAACACGTTGACCCCGACCACTGTGGGTGCGGGCAGCGTGGGCTGGTCGGACAGTGCCGTCTTCAGTGGCACGTTGTCGTTCAACGCATCGGAGCAGCCTGTCCTGATCACCATCCCGGACGACGCCTTGCGCGGCTGCGTGAACGGTGAGCTCGGTCAAGGCCCCGACGATCCGATCACCGAGGCACAGGCCGCGAGCATCACGATGCTGAACTGCACCGATGACGGCGTAAGTGACCTCACCGGCGCCGAGCATCTGACCGGTTTGCAGAAGCTGTACCTCAGCGACAACAGCATCACCGATGTCAGTCCACTGGTGAACCTGACCTCCCTGAAGATGCTGTTTCTGAGCAACAACGACATCACCGACGTGAGCGACCTGGCGAACCTCGACGCCCTGCAGTTCCTGGCGCTCAGCGCCACGGGCATCACCGATGTCAGCCCGCTGGTGAACCTGACCTCGCTGCTGTCGCTGCGGCTCCTGAGCAACGGCATCAGCGACGTGAGCGACCTGGGAAGCATCACCTCCCTGCAGTGGTTGTATCTCGACGACAACGACATCTCCGACCTGAGCCCGCTGGCGAACCTGACCTCCCTCGAGTGGTTGACACTCGACGACAACGACATCTCCGACGTGAGCGACCTCGCAGGCCTGACTTCGATGTGGGAGCTGCAGCTCGAGCGGAACAGCATCACGGATCTGAGCGTGCTGAACAGCTTGAGCTCAGCCACCATCCGGGCCGCGGACCAGTCCGTCGACCTGGGGGAGCTCGTCGTCGATGCCGCGGAAGGCAACCCCGTGGTCGACATCGATGGGAACCCGGTGGAGCTCGATGAGCAGTACGACGCGGGCACGAACACGTTGACCCCGACCACTCTGGGTGCGGACAGCGTGGCCTGGTCGGACGGTGCACTCTTCAGCGGCACGCTGTCGTTCACCGCGGTCGAGGCCGACGACCCCGGCAACGGTGACGCTGGCGATGACCCCGGCAACGGTGACGCTGGTGGTGACGACGGTGACGGTGTCGGTGGTGGTGACGCCGGTGACGGTGGCGGTGTCGGTGGTGGTGACGACGGTCTCGGTGTCGATGACGACGGCAGCGGCCGGACCTTCAACTCCTCGGGCCTCCCGGCGACCGGCGTGGACTCGTCGACGATGACGGCAGCAGGCGTGGCTGCAGCGGTGCTGCTGCTCGCCGGCGGGCTGCTGCTTGGTCTCGCTCGGCGCCGCCGAGCGTAATACAGCGCACGTACGACGATGAGGCCCGGATCTACCCGATCCGGGCCTCATCACATCCGGGATTGAACGACAGCGCGAGACAACCGCGGTCAGCCGCCGTACACCCCGTATGACACGGCTGAGCCGCCCTCGGAGCCCGCAGTGACGCCGACAGTGACGACCATCTCGTCCATCCTGTACTGGGCGGAGATCAACTCTCCCATGTCGGTCCAGACCACTTCTTCCCAGCCGGAGAAATCGGCCTTGATCTTCTGCGCTACCTCCGACGGCTTGCCGGCGTCCGCGACGATGACCATGATGCCGCTCCCCTGCTCATCGTTGACCGTGGTGCTCTGCATCACGTCAGTCGAGACAAGTGGGACTTCATCGGGAAAGTTTTCGGGCATCTCACCGTATTCGACGTCCACCTGCCCATCGGTCACGCCCTCGACCAGTTCCTCCGCCCCCTGCTTGGCAGCGTCTTCGGATACCTCGTCCACGAGATCTTCCGCCGGGTTCGCAAAGCATCCCGCCAGCGTCATCGACGCGGCGGCCGCGAACGTCGCGGTCGCGAACCGAATAGAACCTTGTTTCCCCATTGCTGCTCCTTAGGAAGAATGTGTTGTCGCCGCGGCTGCACTGCCGGTGCACGATTGCGAGCTCAGCCCACCACCTCACGCTCACAGACCGCTCACACGGCGACACCGCCGAGCTCACGCCGTGGCCTGACGCGCGGAGTCGACGACGGCAGGGAATGTGTGAGCGGCCTGTGAGCGTGACCTGCTTCGATGAGGCACCGACGCCCGCGAAGAGCCGTGAGCGCCCCTGTCGGGACGACGGCTCGAGCAACACAGAATGAAGGAGAGCGATGGACTACCCAGGTATTTTGGCGGCCAATCTGGCGATCTTTGCCGGCACCGCCCTCATCGGCATACTCGGCTACGTCGTCGGATCGGTCTTCCTGTCGATGATCTTCGCGAAGGCCGGTGTCGAGGGCACCTGGCGGGCATGGGTGCCCGTCTACAACATGATGGTGTTCTTTAAGCTTGGCGATCTGAGCCCCTGGCTCGTGCTCTACGGCTTCGGCGGGGCAGTCCTGCTCAGCTGGATCGGCATCGGCTTCTTGTTCTCTCTCGCGCTGTTCGTCGCGTCTGGGCTGGCCGCCTACCGAATCGGCCTCAAGTTGCAGACACAACCGGTGTGGGTCGTGCTGTGGCTGATACCGATCGTGTGGCTCGGGGTGATGGCCTTCAACAAGGCGCATTGGAACGTGGCCGTGGCACCGGCGCAGTGGGCAGGGAACGCGTTCCTCGGCGACCGCACCGTGTGGCAAGGGCTCCCCGCCCAAAGGCGGGACGAGCCTGGTCACCTGAATCAGGCCGCTTGGCCGCAGCCCGAATACCCGCAGTAGGGGAGCGGTCAAGCATTCTCTGAAGGGACACCGCTGAGAACGTCATCGACCGCATTGACGAACGTCGCTGTCTTCGCCGGCAAGGCGCCGTTGCCTACTCGGCAAGGCGCAGGGTGCCCGCCCACGCTCGAGGAGCAGTGGCTGGTCGTCGCCGAGTCGGCCGACCGAGGAGGCGTCCGCGTACGACGTGCGGGCAGCCACCTACTCAACAGCCTCAGTCCTCGAACGGGATGAGGAGCGCGCGCAGGGACGCGGTCAGTCGCGCCGTCTCCTCCTCGGGCAGTCCCGCCAGCAGCTCGTGCTCGGACTCGAGGAGCTGGGACATCGTCGCATCGACGCGTGCCCGGCCCTCCTCGGTCAGCCGCACCTTGACCACGCGACGGTCGGTGGCGTCCGTGGACCGCACGACGAGGCCATGGGCGACCATGCGGTCGATACGGTTCGTCATCGTTCCCGAGGACACCAGCGTCTCGGCGATGAGCCGTCCGGGCGTCAGCTCGTAGGGCCGACCGGCGCGGCGCAGCGCGGAGAGGACGTCGAACTCCCAGGCCTCCACGCGGTTCTCGACGAAGGCCCGACGGCGGGTCAGGTCCAAGTGCCGAGCGAGGCGGCTGACCCGCGAAAAGATGTGCAGGGGTAGCGGGTCCATGTCCGCGCGCTCGCGCTGCCACGCCTCGACGATCCGGTCGACCTCGTCGCGGGGCGCGCTGAGCGTCCCGTCGTCGGTCGGCTCCGCGGCGTCCATCATTCGCAAAGATTACTCGACGTCGAGATACATGGTCTTGGCGGGTCGGGCGTCGCCCGGCGTCCGCGTGCCTGGAACCTCGCCGCTCCCACCAACGCCGCAGTGGCGGGATGTTGGCAGGAGTGTCCTGCGGGAGTCGCGCCGATGTGGGGCTGGGCGTGGCCCGCCGCGCCGCCTCACCCGCCGAACAAGCGGTAGTTGCCCGTCGACGATCTCGGACGAGCAGTTAGGGCTTGTTCGGCGGCCGGCCCGGGCTGCTTGTTCGGCGGCCGGCCCGGGCTGCTTGTTCGGCGGCCTGCCCGGGCTTCGCGTTCGACGGGCTGTCCGGGGAGTCGTCAGCGGCGCCGCTCGAGCGTGGTGAGCGTCGGCGACTTCTCCAGCCCGGAGAGGCCGTTCCAGGTGAGGTTGACGATGTGTGCGGCGACCTCGGTCTTGTCCGGCTGGCGTGCCTCCAGCCACCACTGGCCGGTCAGGGCTATGAGCCCGACCAGCATCTGTGCGTACATCGGTGCCGCGGCCGGATCGAGCCGGCGCAGCCGGAACTGCTCGGCGAGCAGGTGCTCCACCTGGCTCGCGACGTCACCGATGAGCGAGGAGAAGGTCCCCGTCGCCTGCGCGACGGGGGAGTCCCGCACCAGGATCCGGAAGCCGTCGGTGTTCTCCTCGATGTAGTCCAGGAGGGTGAGCGCGGCCCGCTCCACGACGAGCTTGGGATGACCGCCCGAGCCGAGCTGGTCCGTGAGCATCCCGAGCAGCTTCTGGACCTCCCGGTCCACGACGACGGCGTAGATGCCTTCCTTGCCGCCGAAGTGCTCGTAGACGACCGGCTTGGAGACCTTCGCGCTGGAGGCGATCTCCTCCACGGACGTGCCGTCGAACCCCTTGCTGGCGAAGAGCGCGCGAGAGACCGTCACCAGCTGCTCGCGCCGCTGGCTGCCCGTCATGCGCACTCGCGGCGCGGGCTTCTCGTGGGCGTTCACGCGTCCCATCATGCCTTGCCGATTCAGCTCAGCCGCTGCGTGAGCTCCACGGTCACCTGCTCCCCGACGTTCTTGCCGATCGCTCGGAGGATGGCCGCTTTGACCGGCAGCATGTGCCGACCGTCGCCGGTCGGCATGAAGGAGCTCTGGATCGGGTGGCCTTCGACCGCGCCAATCACCTTCACCGCCCGGCGGGTCCCGAACGCCTCCGCGGAGCCGGACATGATGACGCAGGTCCAGGGCACGCCGCCGGCCTCGGCGAGCAGCGTCGCGGTGAATGTGCGGTCGATCCGCCGGGAAACGTTGTCGATGGTCATTGGGACGCCGCCGGACGAACTCGGCGAGCTCGACGGCCATGGGTCCCGGCTCCCAGGTGTGGTCGGCCCCAGGCATCGGCCTGTGCACGGCGCCGGGTATCGCGGCGACGACCGACTCGGCCGCGGCGACCATCCCGGGGAACGTCGAGACGCCGGTCATGGCCTGGACCGGCACGCGGATCTTCCCGAACACCTCGGCATGCGGGGCCGACGCCGTCCACAGCAGTGACTCGGCGTCCGCGCGCTGCGTGACGACGGCGGCGACCATCTGGTCGAAGTCGGGACTCTTGCGCGCCTCCTCGGACCCGGCGCCCGACGGGGACGTGCGTCGGTACCTGGAGCAGTACGGACTGCGACAGCTCGACGTCGTGATGTCCCCGCGGCTGCTTCAGCTGCGGCGCCTCGTGATCGGTGAGGTCGGCCGCTTCCCGGAGCTCGCCCGGGCCCTGTACGAGAGCGGTCCGCGGCGCGCCATCGATTCGCTCGCCGCGGCGTTCGCGAAGCTCGACGCCAGGGGCCTGCTTGTCGCTGACGACCCGAGGACGGCGGCGAAGACGTTCAACTGGCTCGTCATGGCAGCCCCGTTGAACGAAGCCATGCTCATGGGTGACGACGCCATCCCGGGCACGGCGGCGCGGCAGCGTCACGTGGAGCATAGCGTCCGGGTCTTCCTCGCGGCCTACGGACCCTAGCGCGGTTCGGTACGGCCACCGCTCGGCTGGCAGACTGGGCGAGCACTGATGCGCCGCCGACGAGCGCGGAGCGCGCGGTCCGCCCTGGTGTAATGGCAGCACGCAGGCCTTTGGTGCCTTGCGGTCCGGGTTCGAATCCTGGGGGCGGAGCAGTGCCGCAGACGGCTCACCAGAGTTGCTCGGCACGATCTAGAGTTGCGGTTGCACGTTGCCCGGCGTTCGCTCCGGGCACCATCCACCCGAGGAGCTGGCGTGAGCCTGACCCGACCTGCCGCCGTCGTCGTCCTCGCGGCGGGCGAAGGTACCCGCATGAAGTCGCGTACGCCCAAGGTGCTGCACGGCATCGGTGGTCGCACCCTTCTCGGGCACGCCCTGACCGCGGGGCGCGGCGTGGACCCCGAACGACTCGTCGTCGTCGTGCGGCACGAGCGCGACACCGTTGCCGCCCACGCCGCCGACCTCGACCCCGACGTCATGATCGCCGACCAGGACGCCGTCCCCGGCACCGGCCGCGCGGTGCAGTGCGCGCTCGGCGCTCTCGACGGCGCGGCCCAGGCGGCCGCCGTCGTGAGCGGCGAAGGTGGGCCCGGCCGAGCCGCCGGGGTGCTGGCGGGCTCCGTCGTCGTCATGGCCGCCGACACCCCCCTCCTGGACGCCGAGACCCTCATCCAGCTGCTCGAGGCGCACTCGGCCGACGGCAACGCCGTCACCGTCCTCACCACGACGGTCGACGACCCCACCGGCTACGGAAGGATCCTGCGCGAGGGAGGGTCCGTCGTCGGGGTCGTCGAGGAGCGCGACGCGACGGACGAGCAGCGCGCGATCCGGGAGATCAACACCTCTACCTACGTCTTCGACGCCGCCGTGCTGCGTGACGCGCTCGGGTCTGTCGGCCAGGACAACGATCAGGGCGAGGTCTACCTCACCGACGTGGTCGCCGTCGCACACCGCTCCGGGCTGGCGGTGCGGGCCATTTCCGTCGAGGACTCCTGGCTGGTCGAGGGCGTCAACGACCGCGTCCAGCTCGCCACGCTGGGCGGCGAGCTCAACCGCCGCACCGTCGAGGCGTGGATGCGCGCCGGTGTCACCGTCGTCGACCCTGCGACGACGTGGATCGACGTCGATGTCGAGCTGGCCCGCGACGTCACGATCCTGCCCGGTACCCAGCTGCACGGCACGACCCGGGTGGGCGAGGACTCCGTCGTCGGGCCGGACACCACCCTCAGAGATGTCACGGCCGGCCGCGGCGTCACCATCTCCCGCACCCAGGGATCGGACGCCGTGCTGGCGGACGGCAGCTCGGTCGGTCCGTTCGCGTTCCTGCGCCCCGGCACCCGGCTGGGTGCTGCCGGCAAGATCGGCACCTTCGTGGAGACCAAGAGCGCCGAGATCGGCCCGGGCGCGAAGGTCCCGCACCTGACCTACGTCGGCGACGCCGAGATCGGCGAGGGCACCAACATCGGTGCGTCCTCGGTCTTCGTGAACTACGACGGCGTCCACAAGCACCGCACCACCGTCGGTGCCCACGCGCGGACGGGTTCGGACAACATGTTCGTCGCCCCCGTCACCGTCGGCGACGGCGCCTACACCGGTGCGGGCACCACGGTGCGCGAGGACGTGCCGCCGGGTGCCCTCTCGGTCTCCGGGGCCGGGCAGCGCGTCATCCGCGACTGGGTGCTGCGCCGTCGTCCCGGTACGGCGTCCGCCCGGGCGGCGGAGGAGGCCCTGGCCGCGGACGACGCCGGCCTGTCCGACCAGGCGCGCGCCGAGCGCTCGCGGGCCGCGCGCGGGACGAGCGAGCGCGGCGGCCAGCGGGAACCGGGCACCACCGACGGAGGGAACACCGACCGATGACGGGGATCATCACCCACGGCGAGAAGCGGCTCGTGCTGGTCAGCGGCCGTGCGCACCCGCAGCTGGCCGCCGACGTGGCGCGCGAGCTCGACATCGATCTGCTGCCGACGACCGCCTACGACTTCGCCAACGGCGAGATCTACGTCCGCTTCGCCGAGTCCGTGCGTGGCACCGACGTGTTCGTGGTGCAGTCCCACACCACGCCGATCAACCAGTGGGTGATGGAACAGCTGCTGATGATCGACGCGCTCAAGCGGGGCTCGGCCAAGCGGATCACCGTGGTCGCCCCGTTCTTCCCGTACGCGCGCCAGGACAAGAAGCACCGCGGCCGTGAGCCGATCTCCGCCCGGCTGATGGCCGACCTGTTCAAGACCGCCGGCGCCGACCGGATCCTCAGCGTGGACCTGCACGCCGCGCAGACCCAGGGGTTCTTCGACGGGCCCGTGGACCACCTGTGGGCGATGCCGATCCTCACCGACTACGTGCGCTCCCGGATCGACTCCTCGCGTGCCGCCGTCGTCTCGCCCGACGCCGGGCGCATCCGGGTCGCGGAGCAGTGGGCGGCGAAGCTCGGCGGCGTGCCGCTGGCCTTCGTGCACAAGACCCGCGACATCAACCAGCCCAACCAGGCGATCGCGAACCGGGTGGTCGGCGACGTCGAGGGACGCACCGCCGTCCTGGTGGACGACCTCATCGACACCGGCGGCACGATCACCGAGGCCGTCAAGGTGGTCCTGGCCGCCGGCGCCTCGGACGTCATCGTCGCCGCGACCCACGGCGTCCTGTCGGACCCGGCGCCGCGACGGCTGGCCGAGAGCGGCGCCCGCGAGGTGGTCGTCACCGACACCCTGCCGATCGCCGCGGAGAAGCACTTCCCGCAGCTGACCGTGCTGCCGATCGCCCCGCTGCTGGCCCGTGCCATCCGGCAGGTCTTCGACGACGGCTCCGTTACGTCGCTGTTCGACGGCGTGGCGTAGCGCCTCAGGATCGAGACGGCAGGGCCAAGACGACTCAGCGCACCGGCAGCCGACGCGCGAGGAAGTCGGTGGTCTGCTCCCACGCGGCCGCCGATGCCGCGGCGTGGTGGAAGACGGGGTGCGGGTTGTCGAACGCGTGGCCCGCGCCCTCGTGCAGGTGGAACTCCGTGCCGGGTCCGTCGACCGCCTGCCGGATCTCCTCGACCGTCTCCGGCGGGATGTAGGCGTCATCCGTGCCGAAGATGTGCAGGCTCGCCGCATCCACCTGTCCCGCCAGCGGCAGCAGCGACGGGATGGCGGAGCCGTAGTACGACACGAGCACCTTGACGTCGGCCACCGCCGCGACGTTGAACGCGAGGCCGCCTCCGAAGCAGAAGCCCATCACCGCGGTGGCGCCGGTGACCTCCGGCCGCTCCTCCAGCGCACCGAGCGCGGCGACGGCGTCGGCGACGGCGGTCGGCCAGTCGACCCGTCCCATCAGCTCCAGCCCCTGCTCGAGGACGTCGTCGCGGGACTCGTCGACCGTGGAGCTCTCGAGCCGCCAGTAGATCTCCGGGGCGAGGACCACGTACCCCAGGTCAGCCAGGTCTGCGCCTCGCGAACGGATGTACTCGGAGACACCGAAGATCTCCTGCAGCAGCAGGATGCCGGGCCCGGTGCCGGACCCGGGAAGCCAGAGGTGGGCGGGCATCGGCCCGTCCGGGGTGGGCGCGGTCACCACGGTGCGGTCGCTGGCCATCGATGACGATCTCCTTTGCCTGCGGGCTCGCGTTGGTGCAGAACCGGTTCGACACAGCCTCGCACGGGCAGTGTCAGCGGGCCACGATCTCCGGTGTCCTCGCGAGGCCGCGACCAGTCACCACGTCAGGCCCACGTAGTTCGGCGCCTCGTCGACCGGTCGTGCGACCCCGCACAGGTCCAGCACCGTCTGGTCCGGACGTGACTGTGCGGTCACCCGCGCGTAGGTGGGACTGCTCTGGGTCACGACGAGGACGTCGGCGTCCTCGGTGGCACGGTGCAGGTCGTCGTCGAGGTGCTGCGCGATCTCCGGCAGCACGGTCAGCAGATGGTTCCGGTTCGCGCCGACCAGCTGCTGGAGGTCCACGTGCTCGTCATGGATGCGGACCTCGTAGCCCTCGCTGAGCAGCCGTGCGGCCAGCCCGAGGGCGGCGGACTCGCGCACGTCGTCGGTGCCAGAGGTGAACGCGAGTCCCAGGATCGTCACCCGCCGAGCACCGAGTGCGGCGATCTTGTCCAGGGCGAGGTCGAGATGCGCCCGGTTGCTCTCAAGGATCGCCTCGAGGACCGGGACGCTCGTTCCCTGCTTCCGCGCCCGATGAGTGAGAATTCGGAGGTCCTTCGGCATGCGGGAACCCCCGAACGCGAAACCGGGATCCCGGTCATTGTCCGGCATGCTGAGCTCGGTCTCCGCGCTGAGGATCGACATGACGGCGCGGCTGTCGACGCCGTATGCGGCGGCCACGCGCCCGATCTCGTTCGTGAATGTCACCTTGAGCGCCTGCCATGCGGTGTCCGAGAACTTCACCATCTCCGCCACCGGTACCGATGTGCGGATCACCTCCGTAGCGAACGGGCTGTACAGCTCCGTCGCCGCCTGAGCGGCGCGGCCGTCGGCCGTACCGACAATCGTCTTGGGCGACGAGAGAAAGTCGCTGACGGCCGTGCCGTGACGGAGGAACTCGGGCGAGAAGGCGACACCGAAGTCGATGCCGGCCCGCTTGCCGGAGAGCTCCTCGAGCAGCGGGACCAGATCACCCTCGACCGTGCCCGGTGGCACGGTCGAGGTGATGACCACGAGCCGCCAGCCGTCGGCCTCACCCAGCGCCCAGCCGATCTGGCCGACCACCCTGACGACGTCGTCGAGGTACACGTCACCGTCGCTTCCCGAGGGAGTGCCGACCGTGACGGCGGCGACGTCGCAGCCCTTGACCGCGGCGGTGAGGTCCTCGGTGGCACTCAACCGTCCACGATCGACGTTGCAGCCGACGAGATCGCCGAGGTCCACCTCGACGACTGGGCTCACGCCAGCGTTGAGCTGGTCGATCTTGGCGGTGTTGATATCTACTCCGACGACGGTGTGCCCGCTCTCGGCGAGGCATGCGGCGGCGACGGTCCCGACGTGGCCGAGTCCGACGATGGCGACTCTCACCTGCAGTCCCTGCTTTCTGCCGTGTTCGCGGAGGTGTCCGAGCCAGCACACCGCGGCACGGCGGTGCCCACACGGGCGACGAGACCCGAAGAACGGGTGAATCGTCCGGTGGCCGCCGGGGTGGGAAGGGTGAGGCCGTGGGCCAGGCGTGAGGCGCTCACCCCCGATCACCCGGCCTCCTCTGGACCGCGGTGGCCGCCGGACGAAGGCCGGGTGATCTCTCGCCGGAACGCCGTGGCGGCCCGGACCCCGGCCAATACGCTGCGCGGACCCTCTCCAGCCGCCCGGGCCTGCTGAGGGCTCGAGGAGGTTCCGTTCAACCGTGCGCATCAGCCAGAACGTCGGGCGCTTCGCAGACCGGGTCGACGGGCAGCCGATCGCGCGATTCCGGCCGATCAAGACGTTGGCCGACGCCCGGTACGAGCGGCTGCTGCGGCGCTATGCCGACCGTCTTCCCGAGCTGTCCCCCGATGACCGCGAGCTCGTCGACATGCTCGACGTGGACCCGCTGCGAGTCACGTCCCTCGACGAGCTCGCCCTGCCGGGGACCGATGTGCTGTGGGAGGGCCTCGACCGGCTCGTCAACCTCCTCAGGGCGCGTCCGGTGCTCACCGGCACCGTGCGGCCCAGCACCGACGAGCTCCTGGAGGATCCCCGGGTCTGGCAGTTCGGGCTCGGCCGGCGGATGCTCGACGTCGCCGAGAACTACCTCGGCATGCCGGCGCGTTATCTGGGAGCCGATGTGCGTCGTGAGGTCGCCGACGCTGCCGCAAACGTGCGGCGGTGGCACCGCGACGTCGAGGAGCGCCGCACGCTGAGCATCCTCGTGCTGCTGAACGACGTGGACGAGGACGTGGGGCCGTTCGTCTACATCTCCGCCGCGCGTTCGGCGGAGGCGGTGGATCGGCTCGGCCGGGTCGCCCGCTTCCCGGACGACGACGCGATGCGCAGCCTGATCCCGGAGACCGAGTGGCGGACCTGGACCGGCCCCCGCGGTACCGCCGTCGTGGCAGACCGCTGCCGGTTGCCGCACCGGGCGGTGGCGCCGCGAGCAGGCGACCGATTCTCCGTGACGTACTCGTGGGGCACCAGGCACCCGGCCAGGACCATGCCGCAACGACCGATGACCGACGCGCAGGTCCGGCGCGCGGCGACGGGCCTCGGTCCTCGCCAGATAGCTTGTCTGCCCCCGGTGCTGCTGCGCCAACTGAACCTGTAGCAGGCCGCATGCCGGCGAGGCTATGTGAGGATGCTGACCCTCGCTGGGTTTCGCCCCGTCGTGGCGGGCCGCTAACATGTACAGGTTGCCTCGGCGAGGGACGCCGGACGGGCGCAGGTGCACCCGTAGGCGCACGTGATGCGCTCCCGGTTCCGTGATCGACGCGGTGGTGCCCCGGTGCCGTCCGCTGTCCGTACGACGCCCCACGCCGAGGCTCACCGCCCAGACGCACGCACCGAGGAGACTTCCGTGGCTGACCAGACCAAGCTGACCGCAACAGTGCGCACCGAGTTCGGCAAGGGCGCCGCCCGCCGTTGCCGCCGCGCCGGCCTCATCCCGGCCGTCCTGTACGGCCACGGCGCGACCCCGCAGCATCTCGCGCTGCCGAGCCACGAGACCTTCCTCGCGGTGAAGGACCACGCCAACGCGCTGATCTCGATCGACATCGAGGGCAAGCAGCAGACCGCCCTCGTCAAGGACATCCAGCGTGACCCGGTCAAGCGCAACATCGAGCACCTCGATCTGCTCATCGTCCGCCGTGGCGAGAAGGTCAGCGTCGACGTCCCGGTGCACGTGGAGGGTGAGTCGGCCCCCGGCACCATCCACCAGCTGGAGTCCCAGAGCCTCACGCTCACCGTGCCGGCGACGAGCATCCCGGACTACGTCATCGTCCACATCGACGAGCTCGAGGACGGTGCCATCCTGCGCGTCCAGGACATCACGCCGCCGGAGGGCGCCGAGATCGACGCCGACCCGGAGTCCGCCGTCGTCGTCATCTCCATCCCGCGCGCCACCGCCGAGGACCTCGAGGCCGAGGAGGCCGAGGAGGAGGCAGGCGCCGAGGAGCCGGCCGAGCAGGCCGCCGAGGAAGGCGAGTCCCAGGAGTCCTGACCTTCCGCTGCAGACACGTCACGCCCAGGCACACTGCCTGGGCGTGACGTGCTTGATGGGAGGATGGGCGACGCTGTCAGCAGAAGGAGCGCCATGAGCCCGTGGCTCGTCGTGGGGCTGGGTAACCCCGGCCCGCGGTATGCCGGCAACCGGCACAACGTCGGCCAGATGGTCCTCGACGTGCTCGCGGCGCGGATGGTCGGCTCGTTCACGCGGCACAAGGCGCGCGCCCAGGTGCTCGACGGGCGCCTCGGCGTCCTGCCCGGCGGCGCTCCGGGACCGCGTGCGGTCCTCGCCAAGCCCGAGTCCTTCATGAACATCTCGGGGGCTCCGGTGGCTGCCCTGGTGCAGTTCTACGACGTCGACCCGGAGCATCTGATCGTCGTCCACGACGAGATCGACCTCCCGCCCGAGAAGCTTCGCCTCAAGCGCGGCGGTGGTGAGGGCGGCCACAACGGGCTGCGCTCGATCAGCCAGGCCCTAGGTACCAAGGACTACGTGCGGTTGCGCGTCGGCGTCGGCCGCCCTCCCGGACGCCAGGACGCAGCCGACTTCGTGCTGCGGGACTTCAGCGCCGCCGAGCGCGTCGAGCTTGGCGTGACTCTGGAGGAGGCCGCGGACGCCGTCCAGGATGTCGTGACGGCCGGGCTCGACAAGGCCCAGCTCCGGTTGCACACCGTGGACTGACGATGCCCGCCCGAACTTTCGTCCAGACGGGCATCGTCAGTCACTGGGTGGTTCCGACCTGGAGATCGTCGAAGAGGCCCGTCACGGGCGCGTTGGTGGCCGAGCCTGACAGGTACGCGCGAAGCGCCACGCTCCCGGCGTCCTGGAGTCCGGTGGTCGAATCGGTGGCGCTCACCGTCCACGTGCCGGGCTCGGGCGTGCCTGTCT
>NZ_BAABGN010000016.1:0-508 GCF_039541595.1 Georgenia halophila
AAACAACAGAAATCAGAAGATGCTCGCGTCCACTGTACAGTTCTCAAACAACACATTCACACCCGCGGCAGACCAGACACCCGACCACCACCACCAACCAAGGCGGCACAGCCAGGCACTCCATCTCGTCCCCGTCCAGGAGGAACCACCCAGAAGAACCAAACAACCCCGACCCCCGCACCACGGCAGGAGCCGGCGGAGCCTGTTTCCTCAGGACCCAACAGCATGCACAAGTTCCTTGACGTTCCACCCATGAGCAGTGAACCGTCCCGACCTCTCGCTGATGAGAGACCAGTCAACGGCCCCGACTACGTCACCGCACACCCACCACCAGACCCGGCGCCCCCGAAGAGACGCAAGACCAAGCAGCGCCGCACGGAGCGCATGACGAGATGCTCCTTAGAAAGGAGGTGATCCAGCCGCACCTTCCGGTACGGCTACCTTGTTACGACTTCGTCCCAATCGCCAGTCCCACCTTCGACAGCTCCCTCCCCCAAAGGGGTTGGGC
>NZ_BAABGN010000017.1:0-508 GCF_039541595.1 Georgenia halophila
AAACAACAGAAATCAGAAGATGCTCGCGTCCACTGTACAGTTCTCAAACAACACATTCACACCCGCGGCAGACCAGACACCCGACCACCACCACCAACCAAGGCGGCACAGCCAGGCACTCCATCTCATCCCCGTCCAGGAGGAACCACCCAGAAGAACCAAACAACCCCGACCCCCGCACCACGGCAGGAGCCGGCAGAGCCTGTTTCCTCAGGACCCAACAGCATGCACAAGTTCCTTGACGTTCCACCCATGAGCAGTGAACCGTCCCGACCTCTCGCTGATGACAGGCCAGTCAACGGCCCCGACTACGTCACCGCACACCCACCACCAGACCCGGCGCCCCCGAAGAGACGCAAGACCAAGCAGCGCCGCACGGCACGCATGACGAGATGCTCCTTAGAAAGGAGGTGATCCAGCCGCACCTTCCGGTACGGCTACCTTGTTACGACTTCGTCCCAATCGCCAGTCCCACCTTCGACAGCTCCCTCCCCCAAAGGGGTTGGGC
>NZ_BAABGN010000018.1:0-530 GCF_039541595.1 Georgenia halophila
AGGTCGCCGCCGCGTTGCGTACCGGGCGCACCCGACGTAAGCCACACCGGCAGCCCGACCAGCGCACACCCCGATTCACCGATTCGATGGTGATGATCTCCCAGCGGCCACCCGAGGTGGAGGACCGTGCCGTGCCCGGCCACTGGGAGGGCGATCTGATCGTCGGCACTCGCAGCGAGTCGGCGATCGTGACCCTGGTCGAGCGCACCACCCGGTACGTGCTGCTCGGGCATCTGCCCGGCGGGCACACCGCCGAAGAAGTCCGTGACGTGCTGGTCCCGCTGATCGGCGTCCTGCCCGAGCAGCTGCGCGGCTCACTGACCTGGGACCAGGGGTGTGAGATGGCCGCCCACCAACAGTTCACGGTCGCGACCAACGTGCCGGTCTACTTCTGCGATCCGCACTCGCCCTGGCAGCGCGGATCGAACGAGAACACCAACGGACTGCTGCGCCAGTACTTCCCCAAGGGCACCGACCTATCAATCTACGGGCCAGAGGACCTCGAGCATGTGGCCCAGGAACTCAACGGC
>NZ_BAABGN010000019.1:0-651 GCF_039541595.1 Georgenia halophila
CTGGTCATCACCGACACCCGCCTCGGTGACCGTCACCGAGTAGATCAACGTCACCGTGTCCCCGACAGCCAGATCACCAGACCAGGACAGGGTCGGCCCCGCCAAGGACACCTCACCCGCCGTCGCCTCGGCGTCACCGTTCCACGACGCGTCATCGAAGACCTCGGACAGGTCGTCCTCGATCGAGGCGCCCGGCACGGCGCCCTCACCACGCTGCTCGACCAGGACCGTGTAGGTGATGACCTCACCGACCTGGACGACCGAGCCCGGCGCCGCATCCGAGGTCTTCGAGTACTCGAAGTACCCCACCTCATGCTCGGTGGTGCAGTTCTCCGGAGCGTTCAAACACCCGGTCGAGTTCACCGTGTTGTTCACGAACGTGTCGCCCTCGGCCTGCAGACCGGCCACGTCCTTGACCGTCACCGAATACGTGACCGTCGCGACCTGACCGACCGGGACCACGCCCTCCCACGACAGGACCCCGTCGACGACATCGACCGTGCCGATATCCGCCGCGACATCACCGTTGTAGACCGCGTCATCGAGCACGTCCTCGGTCAGGTCATCGGTGAACCACGCACCCGCGGGCACCGGACCCTCCTGAGTGACCGCGACCGTGTACTCGATCGTCTCACCCGGCCGCACCGTCGA
>NZ_BAABGN010000020.1:0-657 GCF_039541595.1 Georgenia halophila
CATACGCATTAGTCTCCATCGAGGTCGTTCTGCTAATGCGTATGAGCGACGACACGGACTATACGCAGGCCGCACCCAAGGATGTCAACTGGCCACCCAGGTGGGCAGCGGGCCCGGCCGGTGCAGCGATGAGAAGAGGGAGATCGATGACGATCGCACGTGGAGGCGGCAGACGGATCGCCGCGGCGCTGGGCGCAAGCCTGGCCCTGGTGATGGCGGTCGGTGCGTTAGCGCCGTCCACGGCGGAGGCGGCAGAACCGCCCCCGGGGATGCCGGATTTCGGCTACCAGGGTGAGATCACTGTCCCGGACGAGATGCAGTACAACCCGACCGACGAGTACATCTTCCCCAGCATCTTCCACGCAGGGGAGCACCTCGAGGACCCACTGGGCGAGTGGTATCTGTACACCGCACCGCACGATTCGCCCGGCGGCGTCATTCTCATGTACGCCGACTCGATCGAGGGGCCCTGGACGGAGTACACCGGCAACGGTGAGGAG
Organism: Georgenia halophila; assembly: GCF_039541595.1. Classification (NCBI taxonomy): domain Bacteria; kingdom Bacillati; phylum Actinomycetota; class Actinomycetes; order Allobogoriellales; family Allobogoriellaceae; genus Georgenia; species Georgenia halophila. The sequence continues at coordinate 501 of NZ_BAABGN010000020.1, forward strand.
CCGTTGATCGGCAACTCCTGGGACGACCACTACGACGTCTCGCACGTCTCGACGCCAGAGGCTGTCTGGAATGACGATGCGGGCCAGATGGTGATGTATTTCCACGGCGAGAACTCGACCACCCGATGGGCCACCAGCGACGACGGTGTCGACTTCA
>NZ_BAABGN010000021.1:0-749 GCF_039541595.1 Georgenia halophila
CGGTCCAGATCTAGAAATATCTGCTAATCAAAACGAGAGCAGTCCGTCGACAGGACCACCGATGCATCCCCGAGGAACACACTCGCCGCGCATCACGCAGCGCCGTATTGCCGAGCTGGCCGGCGTCAGCCAGTCGACCGTCTCGCTCGTTGTCAACGGCAAGGCTGACGCCCTCACCCGGATCCCCGCCGAGACCCGTGAACGCGTGTTACAGGTGCTGCGCGAGGCCGAGTACGTCGCCGATCCGGCAGCACGGCGGCTCGCCGGCATGGGGAATCGACTCATCGGCGTCTTCACCTACGAGCCCGCCTTCCCGGAGGCCAGCCGCGACTTCTACACCGCACTGCTGATGGGCATCGAGTCCCAGGCGGAACGGCTCGGTTACGACCTGCTGCTGTTCACCTCCGCGCCCGTGCACGAGGGTAGACGCTCGCTCTTCCACCCAGCCAACCGGCTCCGCCTCGCCGACGGATGCCTGCTGCTCGGGCTGGAGATGGACGGCGGCGATCTCGAGCGACTGGTCGACAGCGGGTTCCCGTTTGTGGCCATCGGTCGGCGTGAGGCTCGCGGGGTCCCGTACGTGGCCGCCGACTACTCCACCGCGACCGCCGAGATGACCGATCGCGCCTGGGAACTCGGCCATCGCCGATTCGCACTGCTGCACCGTCCCAGCACCGGTGAGTCGGTGCTCGATCGTGTGCGAGGGTTCGACGACTCCCTGACGCGTCACAGAGCCGACGGCGCTGCAC
>NZ_BAABGN010000022.1:0-781 GCF_039541595.1 Georgenia halophila
GCACCATCGCGTCCTACGAGTGGGACTTCGGTGACGACGAGACCGCCACCGGCGCCCAGGCCAGCCACACCTACGACGAGGCGGGCACCTACGACGTCACCCTCACCGTCACCGACGACGACGGGGCAACGAACACCACCACGAAACAGGTCACCGTCAGCGGAGAGAGCGGCGAGCAGACTCCGCTCGCGCTAGATGACTTCACCCGGTCGGTCACGAACGGATGGGGTGACGCGGATATCGGAGGCGCTTGGTCGCGGATGGCCAGCGCGTCGAACTTCTCGGTAGCCGACGGCATGGGTCGGATCCGCATGAACAACCCGGGCGCCGGTCCCGGCATGGAACTCCCCGGCGTCTCCTCGTCCGACACCGATGTCCAGGTACGGGTCGGCAGCGACAAGCCGGCAACCGGCGGCGGCACCTACCTCACCGTGACACCTCGATTCCTACCCGACGGCGACCGCTACTTCACCGACCTGCGACTGTTGTCGACCGGCGAGGCGAGACTCACCCTCGGCCGACGGGTGGATGGCGCCGAGGCTTACATGCAGTCCACGATCGTCACCGGACTGACGGTGGAAGCCGGCGAGCTCATGCAGATGCGGGTGCAGGCATTCGGGACGTCACCGACAACCCTCCGGGCCAAGGTCTGGGAGACAGGCACGCCCGAGCCCGGCACGTGGACGGTGAGCGCCACCGATTCGACCACCGGACTCCAGGACGCCGGGAGCGTGGCGCTTCGCGCGTACCTGTCAGGCTCGGCCACCAACGCGCCCGTGAC
>NZ_BAABGN010000023.1:0-1025 GCF_039541595.1 Georgenia halophila
AAGTTGTCGGCCAATTAGTACCGGTCAGCTTCGCACGTTGCCGTGCTTCCACGTCCGGCCTATCAACCCAGTGGGCTACTGGGGGCCTTCCCACCACAAGGGTGGTGGAAACCTCATCTTGAAGCAGGCTTCCCGCTTAGATGCTTTCAGCGGTTATCCCTTCCGAACGTAGCCAACCAGCCATGCTCCTGGCGGAACAACTGGCACACCAGAGGTTCGTCCGTCCCGGTCCTCTCGTACTAGGGACAGCCCTTCTCAAGTTTCCTGCGCGCGCAGCGGATAGGGACCGAACTGTCTCACGACGTTCTAAACCCAGCTCGCGTACCGCTTTAATGGGCGAACAGCCCAACCCTTGGGACCTACTCCAGCCCCAGGATGCGACGAGCCGACATCGAGGTGCCAAACCATGCCGTCGATATGGACTCTTGGGCAAGATCAGCCTGTTATCCCCGGGGTACCTTTTATCCGTTGAGCGACGGCGCTTCCACAAGCCACCGCCGGATCACTAGTTCCGACTTTCGTCCCTGCTCGACCTGTCAGTCTCACAGTCAAGCTCCCTTGTGCACTTGCACTCGCCACCTGATTGCCAACCAGGCTGAGGGAACCTTTGAGCGCCTCCGTTACTCTTTGGGAGGCAACCGCCCCAGTTAAACTACCCACCAGGCACTGTCCCTGGTCCGGATTACGGACCGAGGTTAGATGCGCAGTACGACCAGAGTGGTATTTCAACGATGACTCCACACGCACTGGCGTGCATGCTTCACAGTCTCCCACCTATCCTACACAAGCCGTACCGAGCACCAATACCAAGCTGTAGTAAAGGTCCCGGGGTCTTTCCGTCCTGCTGCGCGAAACGAGCATCTTTACTCGTAGTGCAATTTCGCCGAGTTCGTGGTTGAGACAGCAGAGAAGTCGTTACGCCATTCGTGCAGGTCGGAACTTACCCGACAAGGAATTTCGCTACCTTAGGATGGTTATAGTTACCACCGCCGTTTACTGGGGCTTAAATTCTGAGCTTCGCCACT
>NZ_BAABGN010000024.1:0-1305 GCF_039541595.1 Georgenia halophila
CATGGGTTTCTCCTATGTCAAGCCGCTGCCGCGTAGGTGGGTGCGGCGGCGGTCGACTGGTTGTTCTTCAGGGTGTTGAACACGACTCTTGCGAGTCGGCGTTTCAGGCAGCGCAGGGCCTCAGTCGTGGAGTCACCGGCGGCCAGGCGCTTGTCGTAGTAGGCCTTGCCGAGGCCGCCCAGACGGACCTGTGTGATCGCGATGCGGTGCAGGGCGGCGTTGAGCTGGCGGTTACCAGACTTGTTGATCCGGACCCTGCCGCGGGTGTTCCCGGACCACACCGGGATCGGGGCGACGCCGGCGTGCATGGCGTACTTGGCCTCGTGGGTGAACCGGCCAATCCCGGCGGTCTCGCCGAGAATCTTCGCCGCGGTCAGGGCGGCGCAGCCGGTCAACTCGAGCAGGTCGGGGGCCTGGTCGTGGACAAGGGCGGTGATCTCCTTGGCCATGGCGTTGACCCGAGTCGTGAGGGTCTCGATGTCCTCGAGCAGCTCGCGAGCCAGGCGCGCGTCTATCCCGTCGATGCCGGCGAGGAGGTCGCGTAGCCGGGCCCGGGTCGTGGCGATGTTCAGCGACTTCGGAGCCGGATCGATGGTGGGGTCGATGCGGTGCAGGTGCCACCGGAATCGGTTGACGACACTGGTGCGCTGGCGCACCAGGTCCTCGCGATGGTCGACCAGCAACTTCAGCTCCCGGGACGCCTCGTCATGGGTGGCCACCGGCAGGTCAGGCTCGCGCAGCGCAGCCCGGGCCACCGCCAGGGCGTCGATCGGATCGGACTTGCCCCGGGTGCGGGCGGTGCGGCGCTGCTCGGCCATCATCTTCGGCGGCACCCGCACGACCTGCTGGCCGGCGTCGAGCAGGTCGATCTCCAGGCGTGCCGAGAGGTGCCGGCAGTCCTCGATCGCCCACACCAGGTCGGTGCCGAAGCGGTTCTGGGCCCACCGCACCGCCTTGTCGTGACCGGCCGTAACGGCCTTAACGGTGATCTCTGCGAGCTTGCGGCCGGCCTCGTCGACCGCGACGAACGTGTGTGAGCGCTTGTGTACGTCGGCTCCAACAACAACCATGGTCGTTGCCTCCTTCACCTGATCAGTGACTGGACGGTTGGACCGGCCGGCGGACACATCTCAGTGGGGGCGATGCCACGCTCCTATCAAGTCACGCCGGCCGGTTCCTTCACACCTGGTGCCGGCAAAACCCATGCATGCCAGACCGCTGTCGGCAACGAGGCTATGAGCCAGACACCAGGTGCTCAGGATCCAACCACCGCAACAAGGGCGGCAACACTCACCCTGACACTGA
>NZ_BAABGN010000025.1:0-1334 GCF_039541595.1 Georgenia halophila
CGCATGACGAGATGCTCCTTAGAAAGGAGGTGATCCAGCCGCACCTTCCGGTACGGCTACCTTGTTACGACTTCGTCCCAATCGCCAGTCCCACCTTCGACAGCTCCCTCCCCCAAAGGGGTTGGGCCACCGGCTTCGGGTGTTACCGACTTTCGTGACGTGACGGGCGGTGTGTACAAGGCCCGAGAACGTATTCACCGCAGCGTTGCTGATCTGCGATTACTAGCGACTCCGACTTCATGGGGTCGAGTTGCAGACCCCAATCCGAACTGAGACCGGCTTTTTGGGATTCGCTCCACCTCGCGGCATCGCAACCCTTTGTACCGGCCATTGTAGCATGCGTGAAGCCCAAGACATAAGGGGCATGATGATTTGACGTCGTCCCCACCTTCCTCCGAGTTGACCCCGGCAGTCTCCCATGAGTCCCCGGCATTACCCGCTGGCAACACAGGACAAGGGTTGCGCTCGTTGCGGGACTTAACCCAACATCTCACGACACGAGCTGACGACAACCATGCACCACCTGTGCACCGGCCAAAAAGGGGCACCCATCTCTGAGTGTTTCCAGTGCATGTCAAGCCTTGGTAAGGTTCTTCGCGTTGCATCGAATTAATCCGCATGCTCCGCCGCTTGTGCGGGCCCCCGTCAATTCCTTTGAGTTTTAGCCTTGCGGCCGTACTCCCCAGGCGGGGCACTTAATGCGTTAGCTACGGCACGGAAACCGTGGAAACGGTCCCCACACCTAGTGCCCAACGTTTACGGCATGGACTACCAGGGTATCTAATCCTGTTCGCTCCCCATGCTTTCGCTCCTCAGCGTCAGTAACGGCCCAGAGACCCGCCTTCGCCACCGGTGTTCCTCCTGATATCTGCGCATTCCACCGCTACACCAGGAATTCCAGTCTCCCCTACCGCACTCAAGTCTGCCCGTACCCACTGCAGGCGCAGGGTTAAGCCCCGCGTTTTCACAGCAGACGCGACAAACCGCCTACGAGCTCTTTACGCCCAATAATTCCGGACAACGCTTGCGCCCTACGTATTACCGCGGCTGCTGGCACGTAGTTAGCCGGCGCTTCTTCTGCAGGTACCCTCAACCCCCCAAAAAGGAGGCCTTGTCCCCTACTGAAAGAGGTTTACAACCCGAAGGCCGTCATCCCTCACGCGGCGTCGCTGCATCAGGCTTTCGCCCATTGTGCAATATTCCCCACTGCTGCCTCCCGTAGGAGTCTGGGCCGTGTCTCAGTCCCAGTGTGGCCGGACACCCTCTCAGGCCGGCTACCCGTCGACGCCTTGGTAGGCCATCACCCCACCAACAAGCTGATAGGCCGCGAGCCC
>NZ_BAABGN010000026.1:0-1702 GCF_039541595.1 Georgenia halophila
CGGGTTCGGGTGGTTAGCATCACCGGGCTCGGTATGGTCGGTCCTTCGCCGGTACGGGAATATCAACCCGTTGTCCATCGACTACGCCTGTCGGCCTCGCCTTAGGTCCCGACTTACCCAGGGCGGATTAACCTGGCCCTGGAACCCTTGGTCATTCGGCGGACGGGTTTCTCACCCGTCATTCGCTACTCATGCCTGCATTCTCACTCGTGTGGGATCCACCACTGGGTCACCCCGCAGCTTCACTTCCCACACGACGCTCCCCTACCCAGCCACACCCCTGGCACACCACCCCCGAAGGAGACGGCGCGAAGGACATGCGTGGCTGCCACGGCTTCGGCGGTGTGCTTGAGCCCCGCTACATTGTCGGCGCGGAATCACTTGACCAGTGAGCTATTACGCACTCTTTCAAGGATGGCTGCTTCTAAGCCAACCTCCTGGTTGTCTCTGCAACTCCACATCCTTTCCCACTTAGCACACGCTTAGGGGCCTTAGCCGGTGATCTGGGCTGTTTCCCTCTCGACCACGAACCTTATCGCCCGCAGTCTCACTGCCGCGCTAACTATGCTGGCATTCGGAGTTTGGTTGACGTCAGTAACCTTGTAGGGCCCATCAGCCATCCAGTAGCTCTACCTCCAGCAAGCAACACGCGACGCTGCACCTAAATGCATTTCGGGGAGAACCAGCTATCACGGAGTTTGATTGGCCTTTCACCCCTACCCACAGGTCATCCCCTCAGTTTTCAACCTAAGTGGGTGCGGTCCTCCACACGCTCTTACACGTGCTTCAACCTGCCCATGGGTAGATCACTCCGCTTCGGGTCTAGGACACGCGACTCAATCGCCCTGTTCGGACTCGCTTTCGCTACGGCTCCCCCACACGGGTTAACCTCGCCACATGCCGCTAACTCGCAGGCTCATTCTTCAAAAGGCACGCCGTCACCCCTGCTAAGGAGGCTCCGACGGGTTGTAAGCATCCGGTTTCAGGTACTGTTTCACTCCCCTCCCGGGGTACTTTTCACCTTTCCCTCACGGTACTTGTCCGCTATCGGTCACCAGGTAGTATTTAGGCTTACCAAGTGGTCTTGGCAGATTCACACGGGATTTCACGGGCCCCGTGCTACTCGGGTACCCATCCAAGGGAGGCCACGATGTTTCGTCTACGGGGGTCTCACCCACTACGCCCGGCCTTCCCAGACCGTTCGACTACACCACGACTTTCTTACTCCCCACCAGCACGGCAGCACTGGTCAGATAGGCCCCACAACCCCGAAGGTGCAACACCTGCCGGCTATCACACACCCCCGGTTTAGCCTCATCCGCTTTCGCTCGCCACTACTCACGGAATATCTCTTCCTGCGGGTACTGAGATGTTTCACTTCCCCGCGTTCCCCCCACACGCCCTATATATTCAGGCGCGGGTAACCAGACATGACTCTGGCCGGGTTTCCCCATTCGGACACCCTCGGATCAATGCTCGTTTGCCAGCTCCCCGAGGCTTATCGCAGGCTACCACGTCCTTCTTCGGCTCCTGGTACCAAGGCATCCACCGAATGCTCTTAAAAACTTACCACAAAAACAACAGAAATCAGAAGATGCTCGCGTCCACTGTACAGTTCTCAAACAACACATTCACACCCGCGGCAGACCAGACACCCGACCACCACCACCAACCAAGGCGGCACAGCCAGGCACTCCATCTC
>NZ_BAABGN010000027.1:0-37258 GCF_039541595.1 Georgenia halophila
TCTCCAGGGCCTCACCGGTGGCGAACAACGGCCCGTTGAGCATCATCGCGGTCCGCACGAGCGTGGCAGCGCCCTGGCGGGTGAGGCCCAGACACATCGCGACCTCGGTCGCGGCCCGCGGCATCGTCGAGCGCCGCACACCAGTGCCGGGGCGTCCGGTACGGGTCGCGTCGGCATCGGGCACGCCGTACAGGTCACCCAGGCACTGCTCCAGCCGGGCCGCGGCCTGGCCCTGCTTGGCTTGGGCGTAGGAGACGACCCGTCCCCAGGCCACGACCGCATCGACCGCGTCCCCCTCATCCAGAGTGTTCAGATCCAGACGCTCGAGCAGGACCGCCAGCTCCACCCCCGTGACCGACGCCGCAGCCGCGACCACCTCCGCAGCCGACCCACCAGCGCAACCACCGGCACCGTCGGCACGGTCGGGATCGGCAGCGTCGGCATCGGCAGCATCGGCGTCGGCGGCATCGGCGGCATCGGCGGCATCGGCGGCATCGGCGGCATCGGGGGCATCGGGGGCATCGGGGGCATCGGCGACACTGCCGGCATCGGCGGCATCGGGGACATTGGCGGCATCGGGGACATTGGCGGCATCGGCGACATCGGCGGCATCGGGGACATTGGCGACACTGCCGGCATCGGGGGCGTCGGTGACATCGGCAGCATCGGGAGATGCGTTCTCACCTGGCCCGGACCCCGCCCCGGCCTCGCGGCTCACATGCCGCGCGAGCCGATACGCGGTCCGCCACCCCTCGCCTCGCCGGGCATCGACCGACCTGGTGAGGTCATCGAGAACGACGTGCGGGTCACCAGCATCACCGGTCGGCGCGGCGATGATCCTGACCGCCCGGAACATCAGTTGCTCCAGCACGCTCCACCCACCCGGACGGACCACACCCGCCGCGGGCCGCTCGCCAGGACCTTCACGCCCCGACTCCGATGCTTCGAACATACGTACAACACTAGACGAGCCCACCCACATCGGGTCCAGACCCTCCGAGAACTGTGGAAAACCCGAGCGATACACCATCTAAGGGCCCCGGGCACAACGCCATGAGTGCCGCACGAACTCCCCAGGCGCCATGGCTGCATTGCCAGAACTGCGCTGCTCTCCTGCCGTGGGACTGATGCCGGTTCAGATAGCTGCCGAGCACTGCCGCATGCGCTAGTCGCGACTGTGGCGCCGGCCCACGGCTTCCACCGAGCGGACTGTGACGACACATCGCACACTGGTCGCGTGCGAGGAGTTCGATGAGGCTGCGCCGGGTCCGCGTGCACGGCCCCGGCCTACGACGGCGGCGTGCCGGGCGTGGTTTCGTCTACCTCGACCAGGACGGCCGCCGCATCGAGGACCCGGAGGTCATCAGTCGGTGCAAGGGACTTGTCATCCCGCCCGCATGGCGTGACGTCTGGATCTGTCCAGTCGAGAACGGCCACATCCAGGCGGTCGGGACCGACGACGCCGGAAGACGGCAGTACCTGTACCACCCCGCCTGGCGCGAGAGTCGCGACGCCGCCAAGCACGAGCGCGTACTAGAGCTGGCGCGCCGACTGCCCACAGCACGGGCAAAGGCCACGAGCGACCTGCGCCAGCCCGACATGCCGCTTCGGCGTGCCCAGGCCGTCGCCTTCCGGCTGCTCGACCTCGGCTTCTTCCGCGTCGGGAACGAGTCCTACGCCCACAACAACGGCAGCTTCGGTCTGGCGACGCTGCTCAAGCGGCATGTCCGCATCGCTCGAAACGGAGAGATGACGTTCTCCTACGAAGCCAAGTCGGGTCAGTCCCGCAACCTCGTGCTCTATGACGAGGAACTGCTCGGGCCGCTCACGATGATGCGTCGTCGCCGCGGCGGCGGCGAGGAGCTGCTGGCCTACCGGTCGCCCTCCGGCTGGCGGAACCTGACAAGCACGGACATCAACGACTACGTCAAGGAACGGCTAGGACCGGACGCATCGGCGAAAGACTTCCGCACCTGGCACGGCACCGTGCTGGCGGCTCTCGAGCTTGCGGTGCACGCCCCGAACGCCACGAGCCGCACGGCATACAAGCGTGCGGAGCGCGCGGCCATCGCCACGGTAGCCGAGTACCTCGGGAACACCCCGACCATCGCGCGGTCTTCCTACATCGATTCCCGGGTCCTCGACATGGCCGAACGGGGCCGTTTCATCGACACCAGTCTCGCTCGCCGCACCGACAACCCGGGCGAGCCTGAACCGCCCGACACACACGGCGCGGTCGAACGCGCCGTGCTCGAGCTCCTCGGTTGATCACCGGAGAAGGGCACCCGGCCGGACCGGCAAGTCGGCTCGCGACCTACCAAGTAGGTCAGCCCCAGATCCGCGACTGATGTTCGTCTCGCCGCCGACGCTCAGCGGCTCAGCGGCTCACCGGCTCAGCGGCTCAGCGGCTCAGCGGCTCAGCGGCTCAGCGGCTCAGCGGCTCAAGATCGGCGCCGGAACGCCACCGGTTCATCCCGGTACACCTCCCAGGCGGCCCGCTCGTCGTCGGTCATGCGCCGCGGCTTGCCCGTCTTCTCGTCCACGAGCACCAGCGTGGTCATCGCACGCGCCGACGGCCCGTCCGGGCCGGCGACCTCGTAGCAGACGTCGATGCTGGCCCCACCGAGGTGCGAGATCCACAGCTCGACCTCGATCGGCCGCAGCGTGTACGGCAGCGGCGCGAGGTACTCGATCTCCTGTCGGGCGATGAAGGTGTTCGTGCCCGAACCGGGACCGGTGGCGAGGATCTTGGTGCCAGGTGCGTCGGGAGCGTCCGTCGCGCTGATGTCGCCGGAACCTCCCGCACCGGCGAACTCGGCGTCGCCGGGCGTGGAGGCCCAGAAGGCCGTGATGCGCGCCTCCTCGAGGAGGGTGAACATCTTGGCGTTGTTGACGTGCTGATACCCGTCGACGTCGCTCCACCGGATCTGGATCGGGATGACCAGGCGCGCCATGCCGTCAGTCGCGGGTGAGCTTGCGGTACGTGACCGAGTGCGGCCGCGCCGCGTCCGGTCCGAGCCGCTCGACCTTGTTCTTCTCGTACGACTCGAAGTTGCCCTCGAACCAGTACCAGTTGGCCGGCTCCTCGTCCGTGCCCTCCCACGCCAGGATGTGGGTGGCGACGCGGTCCAGGAACCACCGGTCGTGGCTGACGACGACGGCGCAGCCCGGGAACTCCAGCAGGGCGTTCTCCAGCGACCCCAGCGTCTCGACGTCGAGGTCGTTGGTGGGCTCGTCGAGCAGGAGCAGGTTGCCGCCCTGCTTCAGGGTGAGCGCGAGGTTCAGCCGGTTGCGCTCTCCGCCGGAGAGGACACCGGCCGGCTTCTGCTGGTCGTGGCCCTTGAACCCGAACGCCGAGACATAGGCACGCGAGGGCATCTCGACCTTGCCGACCTGGATGAAGTCGAGCCCGTCGGAGACGACCTCCCACAGGGTCTTGTTCGGGTCGATGCCCGCACGTGACTGGTCGACGTAGGACATCTTGACGGTCTCGCCGATCTTCAGGTTGCCGTCGTCGAGGGGCTCGAGGCCGACGATCGTCTTGAACAGCGTCGTCTTTCCGACGCCGTTCGGTCCGATCACGCCCACGATGCCGTTCGGCGGCAGCGAGAATGACAGCCCGTCGATGAGCTGCCGGTCGCCGAACCCCTTGCGCAGGTCCGAGGCCTCGATGACGACCTGGCCGAGCCGCGGGCCGGGCGGGATCTGGATCTCCTCGAAGTCGAGCTTGCGGGTCCGGTCGGCCTCGGCCGCCATCTCCTCGTACCGGGCGAGTCGTGCCTTGGACTTGGCCTGACGGCCACGCGCCGAGGACCGGACCCAGTCCAGCTCCTCCTTCAGGCGCCGCTGAAGCTTCGCGTCCTTCTTGCCCTGGACCTCCAGGCGCGCCGACTTCTTCTCCAAATAGGTGGAGTAGTTGCCCTCGTAGGGGTAGAGGCGGCCGCGGTCGACCTCCGCGATCCACTCCGCCACATGATCGAGGAAGTACCTGTCGTGGGTGACGGCGATGACGGCACCGGCGTAGTTCGCGAGATGCTGCTCGAGCCACAGCACCGACTCGGCGTCGAGGTGGTTCGTCGGCTCGTCCAGCAGCAGCAGGTCGGGCTGCTCCAGGAGCAGCTTGCACAGCGCGACCCGGCGCCGCTCACCACCGGACAGCACGGTGACGTCGGCGTCCGGCGGCGGGCAGCGCAGGGCGTCCATCGCCTGGGCGAGCTGGGAGTCGAGGTCCCACGCGTTGGCGGCGTCGATGTCGGTCTGGAGCTTGCCCATCTCCTCCATCAGCGCGTCGAAGTCGGCGTCGGGCTCAGCCATGAGCTCGCCGATCTCATTGAACCGTTGGACCTTGGTGAGGATCTCGCCGACGCCCTCCTGCACGTTGCCGAGGACAGTCTTCTCCTCGTTCAGCGGCGGCTCCTGCTCGAGGATGCCGACGCTGTAACCCGGGCTCAGTCGGGCCTCCCCGTTCGACGGCGTGTCCATGCCCGCCATGATCTTGAGGATCGTGGACTTCCCGGCACCGTTGGGCCCGAGCATGCCGATCTTGGCACCCGGCAGGAACGCCATGGTGACGTCGTCAAGGATGACCTTGTCACCGTGGGCCTTGCGTGCCCGGACCATGGAGTAGATGTACTCAGCCACTGCTCTCCGCATCACATACGTGGATCGGCCACCCTCGCCTGGGCGGCCACGTCGGTTCCAGGGTAGTCAGGACACAGCGATGCGGTGGAACCGAGAGGAATCTTGGTCCCTCAGACGCCTGCCGGGTGGGGCCGACGCCCCCACCGGCTCGGTCAGACGCCTGCCGGCTCGGCTTCGAGATCGTCCTCCAGCACCTCGGCCTCGTAACGAGCGCCGTCCGGTCCGGTCAGGGCGCCGTCGTCGTCCGACGCCGTCACGCCTGTGCCGCTCTCCGCTCCGGCGGCGGTGCCGTCGCCTTCTCCGGGCGAGTCACCGCCCTCGGACGACGACGACCGCACCGTGCGGGTGAACTTGGAGGTACCGGCCCGCAGGTCATGGCCGATCGCGTTGGCCGTGACGACCGACGTCGAGCGTTCGCCGTTCTCCCCCTCCCAGGTGTCGGTGCTCAGCGTGCCGCGCAGCACCACGGGCTGGCCCTTCCCCATGCTGGCGATCACGTTCTCGCCCAGCTCGTTCCAGACCTTGACGGTGAACCACTGGGTGGGGCCGTCACGGTAGGTGTCGGTCGCTCGCTCGTAGTAGCGGGGCGTCGATGCGACCCGGAAACGGGCGTAGCTCCTGCCGTTCGAGACGACCTGACGGACCGGGTCGCCTCCCATCCATCCGGAGACGCAGACCTGGATCTCGTTCATGTTGTGCTCCTCACTGGCGATCGCCCGACACGGTGCCGGCCGTCCAGGCACAGTGCCGGGGAGGTCGCGGGGTACGCAGAGGAGCCGCTCGCCGATGTGCACGGGGCGGCATGACGTGCGGCCTGTGGATGAGCTGGTCGAGCGCAGGGCGCCCGTGGCACCCGCATGCGTCGCCCAGGCCGCCGTGCAACAGACGGCAGTCGAGCACCTGGGCCGACGAGAGCCCGCCCGAGCTCAGTCCGAGAGCGCGGTCCGCAGCACGCGGTGCCGCTCGAGCACCGGGACGACCGGCTCGACGAAGGTACGGCCCACCACCTCGCGGACCCGCCGCAGGACCTCCGCCCGGTACTCCTGCGCAGCACTCTCCGCGTGCGTGCGCCTGGCCGCCACGCCGGCGCCGACCAGCGCGCCACCGGCCGCCACGAGCACCAGGGCCGGAACCACCAGTGCCAGGATCGGCACGTCGAGCACGGTGAGGCCCAGGATCACCCATACGACTGCGAGGCACGCCAGCACAGCGCCGAGCACCGAGAACCTGACCGCTCGACGGGACCCGGCCAGCGGGACGGGCACGGCCTCGACCTCTTCGGTCACGGCCGCACGGATGGTCTGTGCATCCGGCACGGCCGCCTCGACCGCCGCCGACCACCGGGGCGGGAGTCGCTGCCCCACACCGGCGACCCAACCGTCACGGACGGCCGCCACGGTCGACTCGGCGGGCGGTTCGGGCCGCGCGACAGCGCTCGGGGACGCCCCCTTCCCCGCGGAGCGCAGCGACGCCGTCACCGAGTCCAGACCCGCTGCACGAGCTAGCGCGTCGACCTCGGCGTCGACGTCGTCGACCTCGGGCTCGGCCGGCCCGACAGCCCCGGCGAGCCGCTTCGCGACGGCGTCGACCTCGGCCTGCGCGGTCCGCACGGTCACGGACGGGCGCGCGACCACCTCCGCGAGGATGGCGCGGACCTCGTCGATACCCGTGCCGTCGACGGCGGAGGTCGGGAGCACGCGCACGCCGTCCAGCCCGTCCTCGGCGAGGAGCGCGGAGATGTCGGTCATGATGCGCTCCACCGCGCCCTCGGGCAGCGTGTCCGCCTGGTTGACCAGCACCAGCATGGCGTCGCGACGCCCGGCGAGGCCGCGGAGGTAGCGCTCGTGCAGTGCCTCGTCGGCGTACTTCTGCGGGTCGACGACCCAGACGAGCAGGTCGACGAGCGGCAGCAGCCGGTCGACGAGCTCCGCGTGGTGCTCCGCGATGGAGTCGTGGTCGGGCAGGTCGAGCATGACCATGCCGTGCAGCGGGCGCTCGGCGTCGCCGTCGAGCAGGGACTCGCGCTGGATTCGGCGATCGGGGCTCACCTCGAGGAAGTCCAGCAGCGAATCCGCCTCCTCGCCCCAGACGCAGGCCGCGGCAACCTCCGTCGTCGGGCGCAACGCCCCCACGTCGGCGAACCGCAGGCCGGAGATGGCGTTGAACAACGAGGACTTGCCGGAGCCGGTCCCGCCCACGAGGGCCACCACCGTGCGGTCACCGCCGCGCTCCAGGCGGGCGGCGACCGCGTCCAGGTCACGGCGAGCCCGGTCCGCCAGGTCCGGATCGACGAGGTCTCCGGCGGTGTCGAGCCCGACGACGAGGGCGTCGGCGTGGTCGGCGAGCCTGGACGCCTCCATGGCCTCCGTGCCGGCCGGTGCGGTCTCGGACGTGGACGTGGACGTCATGCGTGCTCCTTCAGCTCTGAGGCGCGCAGCCGCAGAGCGGTGCCACGCCGGATCGGGAGTGCGTCGAGCTCGGCCAGGTACGGGGCGACGGCGGCACGCACCGCTGTCTCGGCCCTGTCGACGAGATCCGTGCGGGCCTTCTCGACTGCGCCGGGGGCGAGCCGTTCGGCGGCGTCGGCGGCGCCCGCGACACCGGCGGCCCCGACCGCGACGAGGCCGGCGAGCCCCTCGGGGCTGAGCGCCGATCCGCCGTCGCCGACGTGCTGGCGGACCGCAGCACGCCAGGCCTCGACGACCTGACGCGCCTCCTGCTCGGCCCCGTCGGGCTCCACCGACGCCAGCAGGCGGTCCGCGCCGAGACCGGTCGCGGACTCGGAGTCCGTCCACGCACTGCGCGCGTCGGCGGAGGCCCGGCGCAGGGCGTCCGTGAGGACCAGCCCCAGCGCGGCGGCCGACTCCTCGGCGAGCGACCGCGCGGCGGCCTCGCGTGCCGCCTGGGCCCGGCCGCGGAAGCCGCGGCCCACCCGCCGCTTGCGAACCAGGGGCGCCAGCGGGCCACCGGTCGAGGCCATGGCCAGCCACCGCGTCGTCGGCGCGCCCAGGCCGGCGCGGCCAGCGCTGATCGCCTCCCGAACAGCGGCGGCCTGCGCCTCGGCCGCGCCCTCGGCTCGCGCGCGAAGGCTGGCGGCCGCGTCGGCCTGCGCGTCCGTCCCGTCGGCGAGGGCGAGGATCTGCTCGCGCAGTCCCGTCCAGATGCCGCGGTTGGTGCGCCGCACCACGCCGGCCGCACGGGCGCGGTCCGCGACCAGGCGCAGCCAGGCCGCCAGCTCGGCCACGGTGGCCGGCTCGAGCGGGCCCTCGTGCGGTCCGACGTCGGGGATGACGAACAGGGGCGCCGAACCGAGACCCAGGCCGTCGAGGCGGCCCATCAGATCCTTGCGGACCTGGGCGAGCACCGTGCTCGGCACCCGGTTGAGGACGACGGCGGTGGTGATGCCGCGCTCGTGCGCGTCGGCGAGCAGCTTCCAGGGCAGGGCGTCACCGTACCGGGAGGCGGTCGTGACGAAGATCCACAGGTCGGCCGTCTCGAGCAGCTGGTTGGCCATCGACCGGTTGCGGGCGTCTACGGAGTTCAGGTCGGGCGCGTCGAGCAGGGCCAGACCGGCCGGGACGTCTTCCTGGGTGACGACGGTGCCCAGCTCGGTGAGCGGCCGGCCCTCCACGAGCGTCAGGTCCTCGGGATGGATCGCGACGACGGGCCGGCGGGTCGTCGGACGTAGCACGCTCGCCTCGGTGACCTCGGCCCCGAGGAGGGAGTTGACCAGCGTGGATTTCCCGACGCCCGTCGAACCGCCGAAGACGACGACGGCCGGTGCCTCCTCGTCACGCAGGCGCGGCAGCAGCCGCGTGCCGATCTGCGTCAGGACCCGCTCGCGCAGCGTCTGCAGGTCGGTGGCGCCAGGGAGGTCGATCGGGAAGGCGATGGCTTCGACGTCGTCCTGCAGGTCCGTGACGACGGCCAGGCGGGGGTGGCGCGACGTTGCGGCGGCCTCCTGGTTGGCGGAGGCGGGATGGGCGGGCGTGGTCACCCGCCCATTGTGAGGGGACAAAGCCCCGACGTGCGACGATTGTCTGCGGAGCGGCACGGATCGGCGTCGGTCGAGGCCGGTCTGGGCGCCCCCGGCAGGACTCGAACCTGCGACCTTGTCATTAGAAGTGACCTGCTCTATCCGCTGAGCTACGGGGGCACGGGCAGGCATCCGGTCGAGCCAGGCGATGAGCTCTTCCAACGGCACCGCATCCGTTGCCGCACGCCCGCGATCCCAGTATGCCGCACCAGATCTGAGCCCGTGGCGGGCTCGGACGCGGATCTGATCACTCCCGAAGTGGACGGCGATGGCGTTGACACGGCGCTGCGGCGTCGGTTCGCTGGCCGGGTGCCCCACCTCGCCGACCGACGACGGCGACCGTGACCGGCCAGGCCGGTCGCCTCCTGGCCCGCGGGCGGGACGCCGACATCTACGACCTCGGTGGCGGACTCGTCCTGCGCAGGGCGCGGGACGGGCGGAGCCTGGCCACGGAGGCGGCGCTGATGGCCGCGGCTCGTGCCGGCGGAGCCCCCGTCCCGGCCGTGCACGAGGTCACCGACGACGGCGGGATCGTGCTCGACAAGGTCGTCGGCCCGACGCTCCAGGCGGAGCTGGTCCGCCGGCCCTGGCGGACCAGCGCCGTGGCGGGCCTGGTCCACGATCTGCACGAGGCGGTCCATCGCGTGCCCGCCCCCGCGGAGGTCGCGCCGAGCGGGATCCCCGGCGACACGCTGCTCCACCTCGACCTGCACCCGATGAACGTGCTGATGAGCCCGGACGGCCCGGTGCTCATCGACTGGGCGAACGCACGGTCGGGGCCACCCGAGGCCGACCTGGCCAACACCTGGATCATCCTGGCAACGTCCACCGTGGACGCGCCCTGGTGGATGCGAGCCACCGTCGCGACGTTCCGGAAACGGTTCGTCGCCGACTACGCGGCCGGCCTCGATCAGGCGGCCGTGACGGCGGTGCTTCCGGAGATGGCCGCACGGCGGGCCCGGGATCGGAACGTGCGCGACGACGAACGTCGCCGGCTCGAGGTTTGGCTGCGGCAAACGGCCGGCTAGCGGCAGGCCCGTCTGTGACGGCACGTACCCTGTGCGGGTGAGCCGACGAACCACCCTGAAAGACCCGATTGTCTGGATCGACTGCGAGATGACGGGTCTGGACCTGGACAAGGACGCCCTGATCGAGGTGGCGGTGATCATCACCGACTCCGAGCTCGTGCCCGTCGACTCCGGGATCGACCTGACCATCGCTCCCACCGAGGGCACGGTCGAGCAGATGAACGACGTCGTGCGTGCCATGCACACGACGTCCGGCCTGCTCGACGAGCTCGACGACGGCCTGAGCGTCGAGGAGGCGCAGTCCAGGGTCCTCGAGTACGTGCGCGGCTGGGTCCCCGAGGCCCGCAAGGCGCCGCTGGCCGGCAACTCCGTCGGCACCGACCGCACGTTCCTCGCCCGCGACATGCCCGAGCTCGTCGACCACCTGCACTACCGGATCATCGACGTGTCCTCCATCAAGGAGCTGGCCCGCCGGTGGTACCCACGTGCCTACTTCCACTCCCCCGCCAAGGCCGGCGGGCACCGAGCTCTCGCGGACATCCTCGAATCGATCGACGAGCTGCGCTACTACCGGGCAGCTCTCTTCCCGAAGGGCGAAGGTCCGGACTCCCCGACGGTGAAGGCGGCCGCCGAGGCCGTGGCCGCCGACCCGACCGTCGGGGTCCTGCAGAAGCTCGCCGCCAAGGCGACGTGGGCTTCGGAGGGCGACGCAGGGTGACCCAGACCACCGCTCAGGGGTTACGGAAGGTTGCTATCTGTCGGCTATGCTCGTGGACTGCTGCCACGGGGTGACACAAGTCCCGACGGCGGCGATGGTGGGTGTAGCTCAGCTGGTAGAGCGCCGCGTTGTGGTCGCGGATGTCGCGGGTTCAAGTCCCGTCACTCACCCACGCGAATGAGGCCCGGATCTCGACCGTCAGCATGGTCGAGACCCGGGCCTCGTCTCGTTTCGCCGGGGCGCCCCTCCGGCGTCCCGTGTCAGAGCTACTTGTAGAAGCCCTCCCGCAGGTTGATGCCGTGCTCGACCCACGCCTTCAGCGCGTTGAGCATGCTGGTCCAGCCCTCGCAGTTGCCGAAGGCGTTCCTCGCGCCATCGGCCGTGGGAAGCCACGACGACTCCGAGATGGTCACGAGGGTGCGGGTGTCGCCGTCGATCGGCTCGAACTCGAAGGTCGTGGTCGTCACGCCCTTCTCCGTGGTTGCCTCCCCCTCCCACTCGATGACGATGCGCCGAGGCGGCTCCGCGCTGACCACGGTGACGGGAAACGCGCCCGGGAAGTCGTGGAAGCCCCAGGTGACGTCGTTGCCCGGCTCGAGGCGTCCACGCGCCCCGCCGGTCGTGAAGTACTTCGAGAGCTGTTCGGGGTCGGCGACGGCCTCGTAGACCTCGACACAGGGGCGCGAGACGCGTCCCGACACGGTGAAGGTGAGCTCGGAGAGCTGGGTCGTGGTGTTCATGTGATATTTTTACAACGTGTCGAGCACCGAAGACAAGGGGTCGGACGACGATCTCGTGTTCAAGGCCCTCGCCTCGCCCACGCGGCGCCGCATGCTCGACGCGCTGAAGCCGGGCTCGCGGACCACGGGCGAGCTGTGCGACCACTTCCCCGAGCTGGACCGCACCACGGTTCTGCAGCATCTGCGCGTGCTGGAGCGAGCAGATCTCGTCATCGGTCGCAAGGTCGGCCGCGAGCGCCACCTCACGCTCGCCCCGACCCCCCTCAAGCGGATCTACGACCGGTGGATCGGCGAGTACGCGCGTGCCGCCGTCGACCTGCTCGACCGCCTCGACGACGGACCGTCGGCGGCGACCGGACGAGGTAACCGGGCGCCGCGCGATCAGTAGCGACGCACGGTGCCGGGTCAGGTGCCGACGTTGACCCAGACGCCCTTGGTCTCGGTGAAGGAGTCGAGCGCCTCCCCCGACATCTCGCGTCCCCAGCCGCTGGCCCCGAAGCCGCCCCACGGGGCCGCCGGGTCGAGCATCGGCAGCGTGTTGACGTACACCTCGCCGGCCCGGATCTGGTGCGCCAGCCGGTGCCCCTGTGCGACGTCGGAGGTCCAGACGCAGGCCACCAGCCCGTACTGGGTGTCGTTGGCGCGGGCGACCAGCTCGTCCGGGTCGTCGTAGGAGATGACCGGCAGGACCGGTCCGAAAATCTCGTCCCGGGCGATCTCCATGGAGTGGTCGACGCCGCGGAACAGGGTCGGCTCGAAGAAGTACCCCGAGCTCAGGTCACCGCCCGCCCGCTTGCCGCCGACCACGACCTCCGCACCCTCGGCGACGCCGCGCCCGACGTAGCTCTCGACCTTCTCGAGGTGCTCGGCGGAGACCATCGGGCCGAGCTGGCTGTCCGGAGACGTGCCGGGGCCGACCTTCATGCCCGACATGGCGCCCGCCAGCTTCTCGGTGAACTCGTCGACCCGGCTGGAGTCCACGTAGAACCTGCTGTACGCGGCGCACGCCTGCCCGCTGTTGACCAGCCCGCCGAGCAGGTTGCCGGTGACGGCCGCGTCGATGTCGGCGTCCTTCATCACGATGCTGGGCGCCTTACCGCCGAGCTCGAGGCTGACCCGCTTGAGGTTCCCCGCGGAGGCGCGGACGATCTCTCGCCCCACGTCCGTCGACCCGGTGAAGGAGACCTTGTGGACGCCGTCGTGCTCGACGAGGCGCCGCCCGACCTCCGGGCCGCCGGTCAGGACGTTGACCACGCCCGCGGGGACGCCCGCCTCGGCGCACAGCTCGGCCAGCCGGAGGGTGGTCAGCGGCGTCTGCTCGGCCGGCTTGACGATGACCGTGTTGCCCGCCGCCAGCGCGGGCGCGAGCTTCCACACGGCGATCGAGAGCGGGAAGTTCCACGGCGTGATCAGGGCACAGACACCCACGGGCTCGCGCCGCGTGTAGTGCAGCATGCCAGGCACCGACACCGGGGAGACGGTGCCGGCGAGCTTGGTGCACCAGCCGGCGAAGTAACGCAGCATGTCGGCGGCGCCGGCCATGCTGCCCTGGGCGAAACCGACGGACTGTCCCTGGTCCTTGCTCTCGAGCTCGCCGAGCTCGCCGGCGTGCTCCTCGACGAGATCGGCGAGGCGCCACAGCAACCGTCCGCGTGCGGAGGGCTGCATCCCTCGCCACCCGGGGTCGGCGAACGCCCGCGTGGCCGCCTCGACGGCGGCGTCGACGTCGGCCTCGGTCGCCTCGACGGCTGTTCCCAGAGTCTGGCCCGTGGCCGGGTCGAGGGTCTCGAACGTCGTCGTTCCCGCGCCGGCGGTCCACTCGCCGCCGATGAAGAGCTGACCGTTGGATGTCATGAAACCTCCTGGTAGTGCGCCGGGCGCGTCGCTGCGACCTCAGTCGAAGAGGACCATGCCCCGGACGTTGCGGTGCGTGCGCATGTCTTCGTATCCCTGGTTGATCTCGGCGAAGGGGTAGGTCCGAGTCACCAGCTCGTCCAGCAGGAGCTCGCCCGCCATGTACAGGTCGAGCAGCCGCGGGATGTCGTAGCGGGGGTTGGCGCCGCCGAACAGGCATCCGACGACACGCTTCTGGTACGCGGCCATCTCGAACATCGGCATGACGACCCGATCGTCGGTGACCGGGGCGAGCGAGGTCAGCGCCACCGTGCCGAGCTTGCCCACGAGGGACAGGGCGTCCCCGATGACCGCGCCGGTCGCGACGTCGACGGTGACCAGTGCCGACTCAGCCATCCTGCCGCGGGTCATGTCGGGCAGGGCCTCCCGCGCCTCGTCCGCGCTCGCGAAGGCGTGGGTCGCGCCGAACCGCTTCGCGTGATCGCGATTGAACTCCGAGGGGTCGACGGCGAGGATCTGGCTGGCGCCGGCCATACGGGCGCCCTGGACGGCGTTCGCGCCCACGCCGCCGATGCCCAGCACCACCACCGTGTCCCCGGCCGAGACCTCGGCGCCGTACACCGCTGTCCCCCAGCCGGTGGTCACGCCGCACCCGACGAGGGCGGCCTTGTCCAGCGGGACATCGTCCCTGATCGGGATGACCGACGTCTCGCGGACCACCGTGTAGGGCGAGAACGTCCCGAGCAGACACATCGTTCGCGCGTCGCGGCCGCCCACGTGGTGGCGGGCGGTGCCGTCCCGCTGCAGGCCGACGGTCAGCTCCGCCCCCTCGTCGCAGAGGTTCTGGTGCCCGTTGGCGCAGCACCAACATCGGCCGCACGCCGGGATGAAGCTCAGGACGACGTGGTCGCCCTCCCGCACGCTGCTCACGCCGGGCCCGACCTTCTCGACGACGCCGGCGCCCTCGTGGCCGCCGATCGCCGGGAGGTTCTCCATGGGCAGGTCCCCGACGCGGACGTGCTCGTCGGAGTGGCACAGCCCCGATGCGGCGAGCCGCACCAGCACCTCGCCGTCACGCGGATCGTCGAGCTCGATCTCCTCGATCGTCCAGTCCTGGCCGTACTCCCACAGCACCGCGGCCTGCGTCCTCACGAGAGCCTCCTTGCTCCACGGGAAGGGTCCCTGCTGCGGAGACGCTATGCCGCGGGCCGGCGGCGGAGAATGGCACTTTCGTCAGACGGAAGAGCGGTGACGAGTCTCCCGGCCCGACGCCACCCGAAGGCGCGTCTCACCAGAAGGCGCGTACGGCGATCGCGTCGGCGAAGTCCGCGACACCCGTCGGGGAGGTCGCGAGGTACAACGAGGCGTCCACCAGGGCCACCTCCATCACGTGCATCTGGTCGTTCTCGCCCTCGGCGACGTCGATCCGGCAGAAGATCAGCTGTTCATCGCGCCCCATCCGGTCCTTGATGTAGGAGTGGATCGCGGTGCGGGCCTGCTCGGCCAGGCGCCACTCGGCCTCGTTGGCCTTGCGAGCGTGCACAACCTCCTGGGGCTCGAGCTCGGGACGGAACGGTCCCTGGAGCATGGCCTCCTTCTCGACGGCGTGCGAGACCAGCCCGTTCATGAAGATCAGCGCCGTCTCACCGCGGATGTCCACGGACTCCAAGTACCGCTGGACCATGACCGACCGGTCCTGGGTGAGCAGGTCCATGGCGTGGTTGATCGCCTGCCGCCGGGACGTCGCGTCGACTGCCGTGTAGCGGCCGGTGTCACTCCCGCCCGAGGAGACGGCGGGCTTGACGACGAAGTCGCCGTTGGCCGGGAACCGGGTGTGCAGCTGGTGCTTGGAGTAGTTCTTGACCGGCTCCAACCAGGTGGTGGGGATGATCGGCAACCCGCGCCGCTCGAGCTCGAGGAGATAGTGCTTGTCGGTGTTCCAGCGCAGCACGTCCGCGTGGTTGACGAGGCGCGGCACCGTCTCGGCCCAGGCCAGGAACTCCTCGCGGCGGACGGCGTAGTCGTGCACGGAACGGATCACGACCATGCCCTTGGACCAGTCCACGTCCGGGTCGTCCCAGGCGGCGATCCGCACGTCGATCCCGCGGTCCGCCAGCGCGTCGGGCAGGGGTGCGTCGTCCTCGTCGAGGTTCGGCACGTCGGAACAGGTGGCCAGAGTGACGATCGGCTTTGACACCCGGTCAACGTACCGTGCGAGCGCGCAACGGCCATTCGGTGGGCCCTGCGGGCCCGTGGACGTGACCTTCACCTCACGTGACCCCCGGGGCGGCTCGGATGCTGAGATGCCGCAGGTGACGGCTCGCCTGGACGAGGTCGGCACGGTTCGCTGAGAAGACGTCGAGCCGCCGTCCGGGCGCTCCTGAACCATCCCTCCTGCCGAAGGACCGACCATGACCTACGCGCGCCGCGGTGCCGTGCTCGCCGCATCCGCCGCCCTCGCCCTGACCCTGTCCGCGTGCGGCGGCGCCGCCTCCTCCGACGCTGAGGCCGAGAAGGGCAGCGAGGAGAACCCCGTCCGCATCGGCGTCGTCGGCGCCTCCGACCCCCAGTGGCCGATTTTCGAGCGGCTCGCCGAGGAGGACGGCATCCACGTCGAGATCGTCAACTTCAGCGACTACACCCAGCCGAACCCGGCGTTGTCGCAGGGCGAGCTGGACCTCAACCAGTTCCAGCACATCCTTTACCTCGCGCAGTACAACGTCGCTGACGACCAGGACCTCACCCCGATCGGCGCCACCGCCGTCTACCCGCTCGCCCTGTACTCCCTCGAGCACGGCGACGTGGAGGAGATCCCCGACGGCGGTGAGATCGCCATCCCCAACGACGTCACCAACCAGGCGCGGGCACTGTTCGTCCTCGAGGAGGCCGGGCTGCTCACCCTCGCCGAGGACGCCGGCGTGGTCCCCGACCCGACCGACATCGTCGAGGAGGAGTCCTCCGTCACCGTCTCCCCGGTGGACGCGAACCAGACCGTGGTCGCGCTCGACTCCGTGGACGCGTCCATCGTGAACAACGACTTCGTCGACGACGCCGGTCTGGACCCGAGCGACGCGCTCTTCCAGGACAGCGCCGAGTCCGAGGGCGCCCGTCCGTACATCAACGTCTGGGCTTCTCGCGGCGATGAGGCGGACAACGAGACTTACGCCCGACTGGTGGAGATCTTCCAGCAGGAGGAGGTGACCGACGCGCTCCTGGAGAACTCGGGCGGCACCGCCTCCCTGGCCGACCAGCCCGCCGAGGAGCTGCAGGAGATCCTCGCCGAGGTCGAGGCTAGCCTCAGCGAGTGAGCACCACGAGCGCGACGAGCACCACCCCGAGCAGCGCAGCGTCGAGCGGCATCATCCGCCTCGACGGCGTGCACAAGACCTTCGGCCGGGGGGCCGGGGCCGTGACCGCCGTCGAAGATCTGACCCTGACGGTCCAGCCCGGTGAGATCTTCGGCGTCATCGGCTACTCCGGTGCCGGGAAGTCCACGCTCGTGCGGCTGGTCAACGGGCTCGAGACCGTCACGTCGGGAACGGTGGAGGTCGACGGCCGCACGGTCTCGGCGATGTCGGAGCGGCAGCTGCGAGCGCTGCGGCCCGACATCGGGATGATCTTCCAGCAGTTCAACCTCTTCACCGCCAAGTCGGTCTCCGAGAACATCGCCTACCCGTTGCGGGTGGCCGGCTGGGACAAGACACGGCGCGAGGAGCGGGTCACGGAGCTGCTGCGGTTCGTGGGTCTCGAGGACAAGGCCAGGGCGCGGCCGGCGGAGCTCTCTGGCGGTCAGAAGCAGCGCGTCGGCATCGCCCGCGCCCTGGCGTCCCGGCCGAAGATCCTGCTCGCCGACGAGTGCACCTCGGCGTTGGACCCGGAGACCACCCGTGACGTGCTCGGGCTCCTCCGGCGGGTCAACGCCGAGCTCGGCGTGACGATCGTGGTCATCACCCACGAGATGGACGTCGTGAAGTACCTGTGCGACCGGGTCGCCGTCATGGAGGGCGGCCGCGTCGTCGAGCTGGGGCCGGTGTACGACATGTTCGCCCACCCGCGCGAGGAGGCCACCCGCCGTTTCGTGGGCACCTCGCTGCGCGACCGACCGAGCCCGGAGGTGCTGGCCCGGTTGGCGGCCACCCACCCGGGCACGCTGGTGACCGTGGCGATCCAGGAGGACACCGGGTCCTCCGCCCGGATCATGCGGACCTTCGCCGAGCACCACGTGGACGGCGCGATCGTCTACGGCGGCATCACCGAGATCCGTGAGCGGCCGTTCGGTTCGCTCACCCTGTCCCTCTCCGGCGAGGAGCACGCGGTCCGCCGGTCGCTCGCGGCGTTGCGGACCTTCACCTCGGTCCAGGAGCACACGGACCTGGAGGTGGGGCGATGAAGTTCGACTGGGCACAGAACTGGCCGATGTTTCTCGAGGCCTTCGGGGAGACCCTCTACATCGTCGGCGCCGCCCTGGGCATGGGCGGGGCCTTCGGCCTCGTCATGGGCGTGGTCCTGTTCGTCACCCGCAAGGGTGGCCTGCTCTCCAGCGGCTGGGTCTTCACCGCGCTGAACGTGCTGGTCAACTTCGTCCGGCCGATCCCGTTCATCATCTTCCTCACCGCCATGGGCCCGGTCACGATCGCGCTGACCGGCACCCGGATCGGCACTGAGGCGTTCATCGTCCCGGCCGCCTTCATGACCGCGTTCGGCACCTCGCGGATCGTCGAGCAGAACCTCGTCGCACTGGACCCGGGCATCATCGAGGCGGCCCGCTCCATGGGCGCCTCGCCCCTGCGGATCATCCTCACGGTGATCATCCCCGAGGCGCTCGCCCCGTTGATCCTCGGCTACACGTTCATCTTCATCGCCGTCGTCGACATGTCGGCGCTGGCCGGCATGGTGGCCGGTGGCGGCCTGGGCCACTTCGCCCTGACCTACGGCTACCAGCGCTTCGACTGGGGCGTGACGTACCTGACGGTGCTTGTGATCGTGGCGCTGGTGCAGGTGGTGCAGTTCTTCGGCAACTACCTCGCCCGGAAGGTCCTGCGCCGCTAGGGGCCGCGGGGCCAGGTGTTGCGGGGCCAGGAGGCCGGACCGACAGGCTCACCGGTTGCCGGCCCGGGTCGGGACTTACGGTAGGGGCATGGGCCTGCGCGACGCGTCCGACGTGAGAACGGCACCACTGACGGGCATCGGCCTGCTCGGCGCCTACGTCACCGCCCGGGAGACGGGTATCCGTCCCCTCGGTGGCGTCGTCCTGGCGCTAGCCGGCGGCTACGCCGCCCGGACGTGGGCGGTGCGCGACGGCGCGGCGACGGCGGTCGGTCTGGGCGCGGGCTACGTGGCCGCCTTCGGACTGTCCCACCCGCTCGCCAAGAAGATCGGGCCCTGGCCCTCCGTGCTGGCCGTCGCCGCCTCGCACGCCGGTGCCGCGCACCTGCTCTCGGACCGCCGCGCCCGCTGACGGCGCCGGTTACGCCCGCCGGCCCACGGCGCCGGTTACGCCCGCGGACGACGGGCATCGGTTGCCGTCTCATCCCTTGATCGAGCCGCTCGCCAGGCCGGCAACGTAGAACCGCTGGAGCGCGACGTACAGGATCACGCACGGCACCATCGCGACGACGGCACCGGCCGCGATGAGTCCGAAGTTGATGTCGCCGTACGCACCCTGCTGCAGGTTCACCATGCTCACCGGCAGGGTGTAGAGATCCTGGTCCGTCAGGAAGGTCAGGGCGGCGAGGAACTCGGTCCACGACGCCAGGAAGGCGTACAGCGCGGCCGTCGCGGCGCCCGGTGTGATGAGTGGACGGAGCACCGAGACAAGCATGCGGACCGTGCCGGCACCGTCGACGTGTGCCGCTGCCTCCAGCTCCTCGGGCACCGCCTCGAAGGCGTTGCGCATGACGAATACGCAGAACGGCAGGTTGACCGTCGTGTAGAAGAGGACGAGCCCCAGTAGCGAGTCGGTCAGCCGCATCGTGCTCAGCTGCAGGTACAGGGGCGTGAGGATCGCCTGGAACGGCACCATCATCGTCAGCAGCACCAGCCCGAACAGCCATGGCAGCAGCCGGAACCGAAACTTCGCGAACCCGTAGCCGGCCAGCGTCGCCAGGAGCGCCGTCAGCGCCGCCGTCGAGATCGAGACGGTCAGACTGTTGAGGATCGAGCGCCCGAGCGCACCCTGCGAGCCGAGCTGGCGGAAGTTGCTCAGCGTCCAGTCGAAGAAGGTGGCCGGGTCCGGCGCGTTGACGATGACGTCACCGGGCTGGACCGACCGCACCAGGGCGAAGGCGAGCGGCACGAGGAACACCAGGCACGCTCCCCCACCACCGAGCACGTAGAGCAGCCGCTTCACCCGTGTCTCACGAGTCGACCGGTCGGGGCGTTCGGCCGGCCGCGCGGCGCGCAGGAGCGTGGCGGGCCTTGCGGTGGCAGTGGCAGTCATGGGGACCTCAGTCTCGTTCGCGGAGCATCCAGAACTGGATGGCCGTCACCAGCGCGGTCAGGAGGACGAGGAGCAGCGACATCGCCGTCGCTGCTCCGAGCTGCAGGTCGACGAAGGCGCGGCGGTAGATGGCCATGACGACGGTCGTGGTCTCCGAGCCCGGCCCGCCCTGGGTGAGAATGTAGAACTGGGTGAACGCCAGGAACGAGCCGATGACCGAGATGATGACGCTCATGGCGATAGCCCGCCGGATCATGGGAATCGTGACCTGGCGCTCGGTCTGCCACCACGAGGCGCCGTCGAGCTCGGCCGACTCGTACACCTCTCGTGGGACGCCCTGCATGGCGGACATCAGGAGAATCATCGTCAGGCCCGAGACTCCCCAGATGACCAGGACGCAGATGAGCAGCGTCGCCAGCGGCCCGTTCACGAGCCAGGCCGTCGTGCCGTCAGTGATGCCGAGGGCCCGCAGCACGATGTTGATCGCTCCACTTCGCGGCTGCGCCTCGAGGAGCGTGATGAAGCTGATCGTCGTGAGCCCGACGACGAACGGCAGGAAGAACACGGTGCGCAGCAGCGTCGACCCGCGGCGGTTGGACCGCACGATCACGGCGAGCGCGTACCCGAGGGCCAGGATCGGTCCCGTGACGATGGCCGTGTACACGAAGGTGTAGAGGATCGACCGGAGAAAGATCGGATCGTTGAAGGCCAGGGCGAAGTTCTCCAGGCCGATGAACTCGTACGACCCGATGAGCGGGAAGCTGGTCAGCGAGATGTAGCCCGCCGAAAGCAGCGGCACGAACACGAACACGACGACGAGCACGACGGCGGGCAGCACCAGCAGCAGGCCGGTTCGCCTCGGGTGGGTCAGCGAGCCCTCGTGCGGTCGGCGCCGTGCGGGTCTAGGTGCCGGTGCGTTGCTGGCGGTGCGGGCACTCATGCGTCCCCCTGTCGCAGGATCTGGTCGTACCGGGACTGGGCGTTCTCCATGGCGGCGTCGACCTCGCCGTCGAATACGGCGGTGCGGAACATCTCCAGCCACGGCCCGTCGCTCTGGTTGTAGATCCGGTTGTAGGACAGCGAGAGAGGCGCGTAACCGGCGTCGAGGTTCTCAAGGGGTGCCACGGCATGCGGGAAGCGCTGTCGGAACTCCTCCGTGGCGGCGTCGGAGCGGATCGGGGTGTACCCGCCGGCGGGCAGCTCGGTCTGCTGCTCGATCGCCAGGCAGAACCGCACGAACTCCCAGGCGGCCGAAGGGTTTTTGCTGCCGTTCGGGATCGAGAAGTTGTCCCCGCCGTCGAAGAAGTTCTGTCCGCCGTCGGGGCCGGACAGGAGGCGGACCTCGACCCGGTCGAGCAGGGCGGGATCGGCGTCAGGGCACGATCACGCCGTAGGCGTTGGGCATCATGCCGAGACGTCCGGCGACGAAATCGGCGTTCCAGCGGGAGGCGTCGTCGCTGAAGGAACCGGGAGGCACGAGCTCCTCGTCCCACATGGTTCGGAGCATCTCCAGGGTGCGTCGAACGGCGTCGTTCCCGGCGACGTTTCCGCTCTGGCTCCCGACCTCCCCCGCAATGAGTTCTCTGTCGGCCGCCCAAATGTGCGGCTGGACGGTGAAGCCGAGCGCGCCGGAGGAGTTCCCGGGATACGACCAGCCCCACGTGTTGTCGCCAAGCGCCGAGATGGCCCTGGCCGCCTCGAGGTACCCCTCGAAGGAGGTGGTGGCCTCGTCGATATCGACGCCGGCGCGGTCGAACAGGTCGAGATTGCACCACAGCACCGAGTTGTCGGCGAGGAACGGAACCCCGTAGAACTTCTCGTCCTTGGTGGCCAGGCCGAGGTGACCGGGGCTGAGCCGGTCCCGGTACGGCAGCTCCTCGATGAGCGGCGTCAGGTCCGTGAAAGCGTCCCGGTAGATGAACAACGCCGAGTTGATGTCGTCGATGTCGACGAGATCCGGCGGGCGTCGCCCGCGGATCGCCGTCGCGAGCTTGGTGACGTATTGCCCGCCGGGGATGGGTGTCAGGTCGATCCGGATGCGGTCCTGCGCGGCGTGGAACGCGTCCACCATCGCCTGCGTCCCCGACTGCGTCTCGGACCGGCACCAGACGTTGATCGTCCCGCGGGCGCCCTCCCCGAAGCCGGCGACCGTCACGTCCGCCGGTGGCAGCTGCCCGCCGCAGCCGGACAGGGCCGAGGCCCCGCCCAGCCCCGCGAGCGTCAGGAATCCTCTGCGTGAGAGCCTCATTGCTTCTCCTCGCGTTCCGGGTCTCGGCGTCCGGTCTCAGCCGCGGGCGACCGGGATCCAGACTCGCATCGGCCGGGGGCCGCGGTTGGCCCAGGCGTAGTAGGGGATCGCGGTGAGCTGCACGGGCTCACCAGGCTCTGCCCGCCGGGCACCCGCCGCTGCGTAGGGGCTCAGCGCGTCCGCGGGCGGTGGGCTGCCGCGGTACCCCTGCAGGTGCAGGACCGTCACGCCGCCGAGCAGATCCTCACGGTGCTCAGCCGTGACCTCGCCGGACGGGTCGGCGCGCACGTCGTCGACGACGACGCCGTCCGGCTGGTCGTGCGCCTCGACGGCGTAGACCAGCGGGCCGCGCTCGAGCGCGACGCAGCCACGCACGGCATCGACCCGCTCGTCGGCCACCGTGAACCGCGGTGTCAGCGGCAGGTCCAGGGTGACGGCGTCACCCTCCGCCCAGGTCCGTGTGACGGAGGCGTACTCGCCGGCGGTGACCAGATCGCCGTCGAGCGTGGCGCCGTCGGCCCAGGCGGGGACGCGAAGGGCCAGCGCGACCGGTGCGGCGGGGGCGTTGCGTACCGTGACCCGCACGCTGCCCTCCCACGGATAGGCCGTCTCGACGTCGAGCTCGAGACCGGCCGCGGCGATCGTTCCGGCGGCGTACTGGTGGATCTGCACCGAGGGCGGTCCGGCGTCGCCAGTGCTGGCGGTGCCCGTGGTGGCGAGGTAGCCGGCCAGGCTGGACAGGGTCCGCATCACGTTGGGCGGGCAGCACGCGCAGTCGAACCAGCCGCGGCGCCCGTGCGCCGGGCTCCGGTTCTCCTCCGGGTTCGCGTCGCTGCGCAGCTGAAGCGGGTTGACGTAGAAGAACTCCCTGCCGGTGAGCGAGACGCCGGCCAGCATGCCGTTGAGCAGCATCCGCTCGATCTGGTCCGCGTAGCGCGCCTCACCGGTGGCCAGCAGCATGCGCCATGCCCACTGCACGCCGCCGATGGCGGCGCAGGTCTCGGCGTAGGCACGGTCAGCGGGGAGCTCGTAGGGGTCGCCGAAGGACTCCCCCTCCCAGCGGGAGCCCAGGCCGCCGGTGAGGTACTGCTTCGAACGCTCCATGGAGTCGTACTGGCGGCGCAGGGCCTCGAGCAGCTCCGTGTCACCGGTCTCGACCGCGACGTCGGTGGCGCCGGCCGCAAGGTAGACGGCTCGCACGGCGTGGCCCTCGACGGTCGTCGCCTCGCGGACGGGCACGCGGTCGGAGAAGTAGGTGGGCTCGTGACCGTGGGAGGCGATGAGGCCGTGGCCCCTGGCCTCGACGAACCACTGCGCGAGGTCGAGGTACTCGCGCGTCCCGGTCTCGCGGTAGAGCTCGACGAGCGCGGTCTCGATGACCGGGTGGCCATCGACATCCTCGATCTTGCCGGGCCCGAACGTGGCCACGAGGTGGTCGGCGATCCGGGTGCCGACGTCGAGCAGCTCCCGACGTCCGGTGGTCCGGGCCTGCGCGACGGCGGCCTGGATGAGGTGCCCGGCGCAGTAGTGCTCGTGGCTCCACGGCAGCTTGCGGTACCGCTCGCCCTCGCGGACCTCGACGACGGAGTTGAGGTAGCCGTCCTCGGCCTGAGCGCGGGCGAGGAACCCGGTGAGCTCCAGCTGCGCCTCGAGCAAGTCCTCCCCGCCGCTGCGCCCGTACTCCCATGCCGCGGCCTCGACCCACTTGTGCACGTCGGAGTCGGCGAAGATCGGGCCCTGCGGCGACCCCTCGACCGTCCCGGCGGCGATCTCGAGGTTGCGCACGTTGTTCGCCTTGCGCAGGTACTCCAGCCCGGTGGGGATCGTCGCGCTTCGGTTCACCTCGGCCCGCTCGTGCCACACGCCGCCGGTGATGCGTGCCTGACCCGGCGGCACCGGACGCAGCCGTACGGCCGCGGAGGCGGTCGGAGCGGCGGGACCCGCCGTCGTACCGGTCGATGTGCTGGTGCTCAAGGGATCTCCTCGTCGAGACGGTTGCGCCGGGGAACCGATCCGGAAATTTCCGGAACACGTTTTCGGAACGCTAAGGGTCGATGTGCAAGGATGTCAACGCCTCTCGTGCGCGCATTCCACCTTGCCTGAGGCTCCACTGACATAGACTCCGGGACATGCGAGGGCGATCCGGAACGCCCGGAATGCCAGGGAGGTGCATGTGTCCGAACCACAACGACCGGTGCGGATCGTCGACGTCGCAGCGCTGGCGGGGGTCTCGCCGAGCACCGTGTCGAAGGCCCTGAACAACAACGGGCTCCTCAAGGACACCACCCGTGAACGGGTCCAGCAGGCCGCCGAGAAGCTCGGGTTCGTCCCCGATGCCGCCGCGCGCTCCCTGCAGGCGAGGCGCACGTACACCGTCGGACTCCTGAGCACCGACAGCGCCGGCCGCTTCTCGCTCCCGGTGGTCCTCGGCGCGGAGAACGCGTTGCTCGCCGGACAGATTTCCGCGCTGCTGGCCACCGCCCGCCACGACCCCGTCCGCGAGCAGCACCACATCCGTTCACTGGTCAGCCGCCGGGTTGACGGCATCATCGTCACGGGCCGCACCACCGAACCACGGGCACCGATCGAGGCGCTGGCTCCCGTGGTCTACGCCTTCGCGCCGTCCACCGACCCGCGGGACGCGTCCGTGGTGCCGGACGACGCCGACGGCATGCGGCAGATGGTCGAGCACCTGCGCTCGCTGGGGCACCGCCGCGTCGCCTACGTCGGCGGCAGACCGGACCAGCGCAGCTCGCACCTGCGCTACGACGCCACGGTCACCGCGGCACAGGAGCGCGGCATGACCGTCGTCGGCGAGCCGCGCTACGGCGAGTGGAGCGAGCGATGGGGCCGGCACGCGGTCGACATGCTC
The DNA here is from genome assembly GCF_039541595.1 of Georgenia halophila. Lineage (NCBI taxonomy): Bacteria > Bacillati > Actinomycetota > Actinomycetes > Allobogoriellales > Allobogoriellaceae > Georgenia > Georgenia halophila. The sequence continues at coordinate 24,577 of NZ_BAABGN010000027.1, forward strand.
ACCGGTGACGGACTGCTGGTTGAGGACGGTCCCGACCGGGTCGATGCCGTCGTCTTCGCCTCAGACCAGATCGCCCGCGGCGGCACGGACCGCCTGCGCGAACGAGGGATGCGGGTGCCGGAGGATGTCGCCGTCACCGGGTACGACGACTGGCAGGTCATGTCCATGGCGAGCCGGCCGCCGCTGACCACCGTGGACATGCGCCTGGAGACGCTTGGTCAGCGCGCGGCGGAGATGCTCCTCGCCGCGGTCGCTGGGGAGGCGTTCCACGGCACCGAGCTGGTTACGCCCCGATTGATCGCGCGAGAGTCGACGCTCGGCACGAGCTAGCCTGCAGCGGCGCCCCGGCGCGCATGCGATCGGCTGTTGAGAGCGGCCGGCACAACCGGTCGTGACATTCGTCCACCGCGGGACCACCCCGCACGGCGACGGCGGACCCCCACCCCGGCAAGGTCCGCCGTCGAGCTGTGCGGGACATCACCGCCGGGTGGCGCCACCCGGCTTGGAGGCCCAGTCCGGCGTGCAGTAAAGTCAGCCGTCGCAGCACGCACCGCTAGCTCAATTGGTAGAGCAACTGACTCTTAATCAGTGGGTTCCGGGTTCGAGTCCCGGGCGGTGTACCACTCCTGATCCCCGCCCTGATAACCAGGGCGGGGATCTTTCTACTTCATGGTGCCCTGGCTCACCGAGCCCTGGAGCTGGCGCTGGAAGAGCACGTACACGACCAGCACCGGGACGATGGTGATCACCACCGCTGCGAACATCTGGTCGAACTGCGACGCGTAGCCCGCCGAGGACACGAAGCTGGCCAGTCGCTGCGAGAGCACCCAGTTGTCCTGGTTGGTGTTCAGCGCCACCGGCAGCAGGAACTGGTTCCAGAGGCCGAGGAAGTTGAAGATGGCCACGGAGGCCATCCCCGGCCGTGCCATCGGCAGCATCACCTGGAAGAACGTCCGCCACTCGCCCGCGCCGTCGATCGCGGCGGCCTCGGAGATGTCCTCCGGGAGCCCTCGGAAGAACGAGTAGAGGAAGAACACCGTGAAGGGCAGCGCGAACGCGACGTAGGTGAGGATGAGCCCGGGCAGCGTGCCCCGCAGGCCCATGTTGTCCAGCACGAAGAACAGCGGGACGATCGCCAGGAACACCGGGAAGGTCAGACCGGCGAGCATGAGGTAGTAGATCCCGCGCCGGCCCGGGAACTGGAAGCGTCCGAGCACGTAGGCGCACATCGCGCCGAGCAGCATGACCAGCACCAGGGCCGCGCCGACGACGATCACGGTGTTGAGGAACGCGTCGCCGATGCTGGCCTCGGTCCAGGCGTCGACGTAGTTGTCGAAGCTCCACGAGGACGGCAGCCCGAACGGGGCACCGAAGATCTCCTCGTTGCTCTTGAAGGAGCTCAGCACCGTCCACAGCATCGGCGCGATCACGAGGATGCACCAGATCGCCAGGACCGTGTGGGTGATCGTCGCGACCACACGGTCGCCCCCGCCTCCGCGGCGGCCTTCATGACGGGTCGGGGTCGTCGTCGCGACTCCCTCGGCGGGAGCCGTCTCAACGGCACTCATGCGTTTCCCTTCTCGTCACGGCCGCCGGTCAGGTAGTTCACGGTGAACACCAGCGCCGCGAACACCAGCGTGACGATCGCCATCACCACGCCCATGGCGCTGGAGTAGCCGAACTGTCCCTCGGCGAACGCGGTCCGGAAGAGCTGCTGCGCCATCACCAGCGTGCTGCTCTCGGGACCGCCGCTCGGAGTCAGGCCCTGGACGAACACGAAGATGTCCAGCGCCATGATCCCGAGGTAGATGTACGCCGTCTGCACGTTGTCGCGGATGAGCGGGACCGTGATGGACACTGCGATACGAAGCCGGCTGGCGCCGTCGATCCGCGCCGCCTCGTAGATCTCTGCCGGCACCCCCTTGATCGCCGCGATGAACAGCAGCATGTAGAAGCCGACCATCGACCAGATGACGACGAACATGACCACCGGCATCGCGGTGCTGACCGTGCCCAGCCAGGGGAACGACTCGAACTGCTCCATCCCGAGCGCGGTGAGGATGCCGTTCACCAGGCCACCGCTCGGGTCGAAGATCAGCCGCCACATGATGGCGACCGCGATCGCCGGGATCACGTAGGGGAAGAACGAGACCACCCGGTAGAACGACGAGTTGCGGATCCCCCGGACCTGGCCCTTCTCGGCGCCGCCGACCGTGATGAGGGTGGCGAAGACGAGCGCGATGACGATCGTGACGAACGGGACCACCAGGGCGACGGCCACGCTGTTGCCGATGGCGTTGACGAAGCGCGGGTCCTCGGTCAGCCGTAAGAAGTTGTTCAGACCGACGAAGTTGAACTCGGCGGTGTAGCCGGACCAGTCGGTCATCGAGTAGAACGCCGCCTGGACGAACGGCCAGATGACGAAGACGATGAAGATGACCAGCGGGAGCCCGAGGAACACCGCCATGAAGCTGACGTAGTCCGCCGTCAGCTTGCGGCGGCGGCCGCCCGCTCCGGACGCCTTTCGGCGGCCGGAGCGGGCTGCCATCGCCCCTGCGGCATCGAGGGAGTCTGGAGCGAAAGACGTCATTCGACCGTGATCTTCTCGATCGACGGGTCCTCTCGGACGCGGTCCGTGATGGCCTGCAGCTCGGACGTCAGGTCCTCCACGGACTTGTTGCCACCGAGGAAGGAGTTCCAGATCGGCAGCTGCTCGGTGTTCATGCCGTAGAGGCTGACGAAGTTCCAGGTGAAGATGTTGTCGCCGGCGGCCTCGAGCATGTCGGTCTGCGACACCAGCGCCGTGGACCCGAACCCGTCCTCCGGGACGAGGCCCTTGACGATGGTGGGGGCGAGCTTCTCGCGGCAGAAGTTCGTCGCCGCCTCCTCCGAGAGCATGATCCGCAGGACCTCCTTGCCGCCGGCCACGTTCGCCGCCTCGGAGGGCACGATGTACGGCTCGCCCGCGGTGGAGTGGAGGGCCTCGGCAGGCATCGCCGAGCTCGACGTCAGGGAGAAGCTCGGCACGCCCCTCATCTGGAAGTTGTCCGCCGTGTTGCCCTTCATCTCGTTCTCGATCCACGACCCGGTGGGATAGAGCAGCGCGGCCTGGTCGTTGCTCCACTGCGCCTGGGCCGCGGTGAACTGGGTGCCGGCACCGCCCGGCTTGAAGTAGCCCAGGTCGATGATCTCCTTCATCGCCTGGAACACGCCCTGGACCGCCTCGTGCGACCAGCAGTTCGGCTCGAGGTTCTCCAGCGCGAGACGGACCTCGTCACCGCCCTCCTTGATGGCGGAGTCGACGGCGAGCGTCTGGTAGTAGGTGGCGGCCTCGGTGCCCCAGAGGAACAGGTACTTGTCCTGCTCCTTGGCTGCGGCGCCGAGCTCCTTCGCCTCCGCCCACGTGGTCGGCGGCGTCCAGCCGTTCTCGTCGAACAGGCTTTGCGAGTACCACACGCCGTAGACGGTCAGCACGTAGTTGATGGCGGCGAACTTGTCGCCGAAGGTGCCCGGGGCCAGCACGCCTCCGTAGAGGGTGTCGCGGATCGTGGTGCCCTCGAGGTTCGGCGCGTCGATCACGTCGGTGAGGTCCTCGAGCTGGCCGAGGATCGTGTTGAAGCCGATCTGGTTGGAGCCAGAGTTGTCGACGAGGTCCGGCGGGTTGCCGCCGACGAACCGCGGCTGGAGCTGCGTCGCGATCTGGGTGGACGGCGTGACCTCGACCGTCGAGCCCTCGTGCTCCTGGGCGAAGATCTCGCCGGCGAACTCGACGTAGTCGACGCCGTAGCCGCCGTCGAAGATGACCGCGTCGACCGTGGAGTTCTCCGGCAGACCGAAGGGATTGCCCTCGGACGCGCCGGTGGTCGCTCCCGTCGTCTCTTCGTCGCTGCCCCCGCCACCACTGGTGGCGCACGAGGCGAGTGTGATCCCGACAGGGAGGTACAGCGCGCCGCGCAGGATGGCGCGGCGGCTCGGTGTGGTGGTCTGATCGTTCATCGTCGTCGATGCCTTTCTCTGGTTTTCCTGATCTCTGGTTTGCGGTTCTGGTGCGGGCTGTCAGCCGGTCCTTCGAGGCGGTCAGCCGGCTCGTCGGTGACCGGACACGGCATCGGCGGACGCCGCGATGCGCTCGACGGTGGCTCCGTAGTCGTGCTGGGCGACGAGGAGGTAGAGGAGGTCCAGCACGAAGAGCTGGGAATGCTTGGCGGACAGGTCGGCAGGATGCAGGTACTGCTCCGGGACGGACGCGAGGAGGCACACGTCGGCGAGCTGAGCCAGCGGCGAGGCGCTGCGGCTGGTGATGGCGACCGTGAAGGCGTCTGCCGCCTTGGCGCGCGCCAGCATCTCGAACGTCTCCTTGGTGCTCCCGCTGTGCGAGATGCCGACCGCCGTCGTGCGTTCGTCCTGGATGGAGGCGCTGGCCAGGCCGGCGTGCACGTCGCCCCAGGCATGGGCGTTGACACCGATGCGGTACAGCCGGCTCTGCATCTCGGAGGCCATCGCCGCACTGCCACCGGTGCCGTAGATGTCGAGGTGGCGTGCCTGCGCGATGCGCTGCGCCACGAGCGTGCAGAGCTGGAGGTCGAGCACGCTCGAGGTCGCCCGCAGCGAACGGACGTGGGCGTTGAGGAGCGTGTGCAGCACCTCCTCCGGAGGGTCGCGGGGGTCGAGGGTCCGGCCCATCTCGGAGCGCCAGGCCTCGTCGTCGGCGTCGACCCGGCCGGAGTCGGTCGCCACGCCGACACGGAACTGCACGTAGCCGGGATAGCCGAGCTGCCGGCAGAACCGGGTCACCGTCGCCGGTGAGGTGCCGGCGCGCTGGGCGAGCTCGGTGATCGACAGCTCCAGCGGCGCAGTCGGGTCCTCGAGCAGCACCTCGGCCAGCTTGGCCATCGCGACCGACATCTCGGGAAGGTTCGCGTGGATGCGCTCGGTGACGCGAAGGGTCCCGCCCACCTCGTCGAGAGCGCCCGCCATTGAAAATCCCTCTCACTCACATTGCCAAGTGAGTGAAAGGTATTCTCACGTGTGAGGTGCGTCAAGCACTTCGGAACTCATCACGACTCTCTGTGACGCAGTCGTGACCTTCTCTGTGCTCGGATCCCCGTGATGGGCGTATGTGGGGACGCCCGCCTGCGCAGAGGTGCGCCGCGGACCTAGGGTCGTGAACAACAACGAGAGGCGGTCCGGTGTACGACCACAAGCTGTACGTCCAGACGCTGTCGGACTTCATCCGCACGCTGGTTCGCCCGTACGACGTCGACTCCTTGCTCAACGACCTCGCACTGCGCATCGCCGACGTGCTGCACCTCTCGGGCGCCGGCGTCTCCCTCGAGCAGGAGGGAAAGCTGCGGATGGTGACCGTGATCCCGTCGCACCTGGCCGCTCTCGAGAAGTACCAGGAGAACCACCAGGACGGCCCCTCCGTGGAGGCCTTCCGCGACTCTCGGGTCTCCCTCATCCCCGACGTCGAGTACACGCGTAACCGCTGGCCCGAGTACGTCGAGCTCGCCCGGGCGAGCGGCACGTCCTCGATCGCGGTCCTCCCGCTCGCTCTCGACGAACGCGCCTTCGGCACCCTGAGCCTGTACGCCGACCGCCGGGACTGGCCGGAGGACGACGTCGCCGCCGCCTCACTGATGGCCGACATGGCGACCGGCTACCTGATCAACGCCTCGACGCACCACCAGCAGAACGAGCTGAACGACCAGCTGAGCCACGCACTGGAGTCTCGTGTGGTCATCGAGCAGGCCAAGGGCATCATCGCCGAGTCCCGCGGCCTCTCCGTCTCGCAGGCCTTCGAGCTGATCCGGCGGCACGCCCGCAGCCACAACGTGAAGGTCCGGGATCTCTCCGAGGCGATCGTCGACATGGGCCTGCGGATCTGAATCTGCACGACGTCACGTAGATCACACTCGCCGGGCTCTTGCCGCGCGGCTGCGCCGCGGTTACCGTTCGAACACCCGTCCTGGACCCGGCGGGCTCTTTGCCGCTCCAGCCACCCGGCGGCGCCGTTGTGCGCCCCGTGCGCAGTGGAAGGTGGAGCCTGCCTTGTCCGACGCCCGCGTCATTGATATTCACGCCAATGACGACCGCTATCCGACTGACCTTCCCGTGCTCGACTCGGTCAACCAGGTCGTCCGCCTCATCCAGACGACGGGTGAGCTCTTCCTCCGGGTCAGCGCTGACGGCGACAACGCAGGTCCCCGGGACCCGGAGAGCGGGTATCGCCTGCCGGGCGCCCCATGCTTCGCCCTGGTCCCCGAGCCCTGGTGGCTGGACAGCACCGAGTCGTGGGTGGCTCGGCAGCTGGTGAGCCGTGCCTACCTCATCACCGGCGGCGCCCGTGCCCGCGTGCTTGCCGGCACCGTGGTGGGACGCGGCGTCGACGGGCAGCCGCTCGTGGCGCCCACCCACCCGTTGGCGCGGGTGGAGCGGATGGCCTTCGTCGAGGCGGAGAGCGTCTACGCCGCCTGGCGGTGCCGGCACGTCTGAGGCGGCCGGTCCTGCCGGGTGCCGGCGACGGCGGGGCGGGTCGGACATCGATCCGCTTCGTCTGGGAGGATGGCGCCATGCCACGACTCGACACCGGCGACACCGCTCCTGACTTCACCCTTCCGACGGCCGACGGTGGCGAGGTCTCCCTCGCGACCTTGCGTGCCGAGGCCGAGAAGGGCGTCATCGTCTACTTCTACCCGGCCGCGAGCACACCGGGCTGCACCACCGAGGCGTGCGACTTCCGTGACTCGCTCGCCTCGCTGACCTCGGCCGGCTACGCCGTCGTGGGGGTCTCCCCCGACGCGGTGGACAAGCTCGCGAAGTTCGCCGACGACGAGTCGCTGAGCTTCCCGCTCGCGTCCGACGCCTCCCACGAGGTCCTCGAGGCCTACGGCGCGTGGGGCGAGAAGACCAACTACGGCAAGACCTCCGTCGGGGTCATCCGCTCGACCGTCGTCGTCGACCCGGGCGGCAAGGTGGCCGAGGCTCAGTACAACGTCAAGGCGACCGGCCACGTCGGTCGCCTGCGCAGCAAGCTCGGGGTTGGCTGACCGTAGCCGGCGGCACTAGTCGCTCCGGGGACGAACTGCCCCCGGCCGAGCCCGCACCCCGGCGCCCGTCCTACGGCGCGACTTCCGCAGGACAGTCCTTCCACACTCCCGCCACAGTCGCCAGACACGCCCCCCGGCCGAGCCCGCACTCCGGCGCCCGGCCGCGATCGTCGACTACGCCGACCGCGGGTAGCGCGGACGGGAGAGGGCCGGATCGCACTGGGTACCCTGGGGGCCGAGCGCGAGTGGCGTAATTGGCAGCCGCGCCAGGTTTAGGTCCTGGTGCCTTCGGGCGTAGGGGTTCGAGTCCCCTCTCGCGCACCGCTTGACCTGCCCGCGCAGCAGGATGCAGGGGGCGCTGACCGGCCGCCCGTGCGGCCCCAGGCACCTTCCGCACGGCCCGCTTCACGGGTGTGGGCAGAGGGGACCGTCGTCGTCTCCACACCCGGACGGCAGATTGAGCAGATTCTTCGCGGACGCTGAGCCGATCTTGAGGTAGATCCAGGCAGGTCCTGAGCCGGCGGGCATAGTCTCGTCAGAGCGATGCTGACGTAACACCCCCCCTGCTACGTCAGCATCCGACAACGGGCCCCCGGCCGACCCCCATGGGTTGGGCGGGGGCTTCGTCGTCTGGCGAAGCCTCTGCTCACGGAGCACCGAGCACGGCGGGTTCGACGACCGTCCGACGACCGGGCCCTCCGGCCAGTCTTCGTGCGTCGTGGCCCTCGGCGCGATACAAACGAGGGGTGAGTGACATCGCGAGCGGCGACATGGGGCCTTGGCTCTCCCCGGAGGACCTGGAGATGGTGCGCCGCAAGGTGCCCATGCTCTACATCGACGTGCTGCCGGCCCGGCTGGGCGAGCGCGGCGAGCTCGAGGCGGTCGGCCTCCTGCTCCGTGGGACCAGCGAGGGCGGGATCTCCCGAGCCCTGGTCTCGGGCCGCGTGCTGTACCACGAGACGATCCGCGAGGCCCTCGAGCGGCACCTCGAGAAGGACCTCGGCCCGATGGCGCTGCCGCAGCTGCCGCTGAGCCTCGTGCCGTACGCCGTCGGCGAGTACTTCCCGACGCCGGGCGGCCCCTTCCACGACCCGCGCCAGCATGCCGTCTCGCTGGCCTACGTCGTCCCGGTCGCGGGTGACTGCCAGCCGCGCAACGACACCCTCGAGCTGACCTGGCTCACCCCCACCGAGGCGGTCACGCCGGAGATCCTGGGTGACCTGACGGACGGGCACGCCGTCCTGCTGAAGCGCGCACTCGCCCACGCCGGGAAGGTGCTCTGATGACCACGGACAGCTCGATCCCCGAGCCGGTCGCGCCGACCTCACGTCGGCCGCTCCTGTGGTTCCTCGTGGACCTCGCGGCGGTGCTCGTCTTCACCGTGCTCGGCATGGCGATGCACGGCACGCCGGCGAGCGACTTCCTCGTCGTGCTGTGGCCGTTCGTCCTCGGCCTGGCGATCGCCTGGGCCCTACCCGCGGTGCGATCGTTCCCGCTGCTGCTGTGGCCCACGAGCGTGATCGTCTGGGTGGCGACGACGGTGATCGGCCTGGTGCTGCGCGGCATTACCGGCGGAGGCGTCTCCGGGGCGTTTCCGTTCGTCACCGCCGTGGTGCTCGCCGCGTTGCTGGTGGGCTGGCGCCTCGTCCCGTGGGCGCAGCGCCGACGTCATGAGAAGCAGGCCCGCTACCTCTGACCACCGGCCGCTCACTCGGCTCAACCGCGTTGCCGCTCCCCGGCCGCTTGGCCTTCCACGTGGCTCCCGACCCGGCACGGCTCGAACTCCGCGCTGCGCATGGCCACCAACGCCTCGGCCTTTCTCATTTATAGCAGAGTCCTGCTGAGCTCATGAGGGCAGAAATTTCGGTCTAACGTCACGTGCTTCAGATCGGAGCTGATGACGTGAACCCTGTGACCAGCAGTGCTTTTGACCTGCCCCAACGCCTCTCCCACAAGGCCGACCCGACACTGATGTCCCGCGACGAGCAGCACTTCGCGGCGATCGCAACGAGCCTCGAGCAGTCGATCGACGATCTGTCCGACCGGCTCGACGCCGCGCGCAGGTCGCCCGGTGGCAGCGGCCAGGCGGCGTTTGAGCGGGACCAGGAGGTCCACCGGCTGACCGCTCGCCTGCGTACCCTCCGCCGCTTCGGCCTGGATCTGTGCCTCGGGCGCATGGTCGGTGCGAACGACCCCGAGCCGGTGTACATCGGACGACTCGGCCTCACCGACCGCGCGGGCCGCCGACTGCTTGTCGACTGGCGCTCCCCCGCGGCGGAACCGTTCTTCGGTGCCACCCATGCCGACCCGATGGGTCTGGCGAGCCGCCGACGGTATCGCTGGACCCGCGACCGGATCAGCGACTACTGGGACGAGGTGTTCACACCGGAGGGCCTCGAGGGGCACGCCGCGCTCGACGACCAGTCCGCCTTCATCGCCAGCCTGGGCAGCAGCCGGTCGCCCCGGATGCAGGACGTGCTCGGCACCATCCAGGCCGACCAGGACGCCATCATCCGCGCGGAGTCCCGGGGCGCCCTCGTCGTCGACGGCGGTCCGGGCACCGGCAAGACCGTCGTCGCCCTGCACCGCTCCGCCTACCTCCTCTACTCCGACCCTCACCTCGGCCGAGGCCGAGGCGGCGTGCTGTTCGTCGGTCCGCACCAGCCCTACCTGGCCTACGTCGCCGACGTGCTCCCCAGCCTCGGAGAGGAGGGCGTGCAGACCTGCACCCTGCGAGACCTCGTCCCCGAGGGAGCCGCAGCGGCGGACGAGGCCGACCCCGACGTGGCGCGGATGAAGGGTGCCGCCGGCATGGTGCGGGCCATCGAGCCGGCCGTCGGGCTCTACGAGAAGCCGCCCACGACGGGAATGACGGTCGAGACCCACTGGTCCGACGTCTGGCTCAGCGCCGCCGACTGGGCGGAGGCGTTCGACGCCCCAGAACCCGGCACCCCGCACAACGAGGCGCGGGACCAGGTCTGGGACGAGCTGGTCACGATCCTGGTGGACAAGCACGAGGACGATGACGACGTCCCTGCCGACCTGCTGCGCCGCTCACTCACGCAGAACCGTGAGCTGGTCTCGGCCTTCAGCAGGTCCTGGCCGTTGCTCGAGGCGACCGACCTCGTCGGTGACCTGTGGTCGGTGCCGGCCTACCTGCGCATGTGCGCTCCCTGGCTCGAGCCGGAGGAGGTCCGGAAGCTGCAGCGCGCGGACCCGTATGCCTGGACCGTGTCCGACCTGCCGCTCCTGGACGCGGCGCGGCAGCGGCTCGGTGACCCGGAGGCGTCACGACGCCAGCGCAGGAACGACGCCGCCGTGGCCACCCGACGCGCGCGCATGGACGACGTCGTCGACGACCTGATCGCGGCCGACGACTCCGACCTGCTGGTCATGACGATGCTGCGCGGGCAGGACCTGCAGGACGCCCTCGTCGACGAGAGCGCGCTGCCCAGCAACGACCCGGATCTGCTCGCCGGCCCGTTCGCGCACATCGTCGTGGACGAGGCCCAGGAGCTGACCGACGCTCAGTGGCAGATGCTGCTGCTCCGCTGCCCCTCGCGCAGCTTCACCGTCGCCGGGGACCGTGCCCAGGCCAGGCACGGGTTCGCGGAGTCGTGGCAGGAACGCCTCGAGCGGGTCGGGCTCGACCGGATCGGCCTGGCCTCGCTGAGCATCAACTACCGGACGCCGGAAGAGATCATGGCGCAGGCCGAGCCGGTCATCCGTGCCGTCCTCCCGGACGCCAACGTGCCGACCTCCATCCGCAGCACCGACGTCCCCGTCGTGCACGCGCCGACGTCGGAGCTGGGCTCGATCCTCGAGACCTGGCTCGCCGAGAACACCGACGGGACCGCCTGCGTCATCGGTGATCCCACGTTCGCCGAGACGTCCCGTGTCCGCTCGCTGAGCCCGGAGCTGGCCAAGGGCCTCGAGTTCGACCTGGTCGTCCTCGTCGATCCGGAAACGTTCGGCGAGGGCATCGAGGGAGCCGTCGACCGCTACGTCGCGATGACTCGTGCCACTCAGCAGCTCGTCGCTCTCACAAGCTCCTGAGCACGGCGCCCGCCACGCGGCGGGTCGCCGCCGCGGGCGTCAGCGCAGCTCGGCCGCGACGTGCGGGGCGAGCGCGCGGAACGCCTTGCCGCGGTGGCTGATCGCGTGCTTCTCCTCCGGTGTGAGCTCGGCGGACGAGCGAGTCTCGCCGTCGGGCTGCAGGATCGGGTCGTAGCCGAATCCGCCGTCGCCGCGCGGTGACGTGAGCAGCGTGCCCGGCATGGTGCCCTCCTCGACCACCTCGCGGCCCGACGGCGTGACGAGCGCGGCCGCGCAGGCGAACCGTGCGCCGCGGTGCTTCTCCGGCACGTCGGCCAGCTGGGCGAGCAGGAGGTCCAGGTTGGCGCGATCGTCGCCGTGCCGGCCGGCCCAGCGCGCCGAGAACACGCCGGGCGCCCCGCCGAGGACGTCCACGCACAGACCGGAGTCGTCGGCGACGGCGGGCAGGCCGGTCGACGCGACGATCGCGCGGGCCTTGATGAGGGCGTTCTCCGCGAACGTCACCCCGTCCTCGACCGGCTCAGGCGCTCCGACGTCGGCGGCGCCGACCACGGCCTCGGGCGCCAGGGCCGGCAGCAACGGAGCCAGGATGGCGCGCAGTTCTCCGAGCTTGTGCCGGTTGTGGGTGGCGAGGACCAGCCGGGCGCCGGGCGTGGCACCGGCCGAAGCAGCGCCGGTGGTCACGGGCGCAGCTCCAGCGGCCGGGCGAGGGCCTCCGTCTGGATGTCCCGCAGCTGGGCGGCACCGCCGAGCGCCAGGTCGAGCAGCGCGTCCAGCTCACTCCGGTCGAACGGGGCGCCCTCGGCAGTGCCCTGCACCTCGATGAAGGACCCGGAGCCGGTGACCACGACGTTCATGTCGGTCTCGGCCCGGACGTCCTCGACGTAGGGCAGGTCCAGCAGCGGGCGCCCGTCGATGATGCCGACGGAGACCGCGGAGACTGAGTCCTTGAGCACCGGCTTGTTGCGGGAGGGCCGGATGTGCCCCTCCTTGGTGCCCCAGGCGACGGCGTCGGCGAGTGCGACGTAGGCGCCGGTGATGGCGGCGGTGCGAGTGCCGCCGTCGGCCTGGAGGACGTCGCAGTCCAGGACGATGGTGTTCTCGCCCAGGGCACCGACGTCGATGACGGCGCGCAGGGAACGGCCGATCAGCCGGGAGATCTCGTGCGTGCGGCCACCGATCTTGCCCTTGACGGACTCGCGCTGGCTGCGCGTCGACGTCGAGCGCGGCAGCATCGCGTACTCGGCGGTCACCCAGCCCTCGCCGGAGCCCTGCCGCCAGCGCGGGACCCCTTCGGTGAACGAGGCAGCGCACAGCACGCGCGTGCGGCCGAACTCGACCAGCACGCTCCCTTCGGCGGCGTCGAGCCAGCCCCGGGTGATGCGGACCCCCCGCAGTTCGTCGGGACGTCGGCCGTCGGCTCGTGGTGTGGTCTCGGTACTCGGTGAGGGCATGGGTTTCTCCTATGTCAAGCCGCTGCCGCGTAGGTGGGTGCGGCGGCGGTCGACTGGTTGTTCTTCAGGGTGTTGAACACGACTCTTGCGAGTCGGCGTTTCAGGCAGCGCAGGGCCTCAGTC
>NZ_BAABGN010000028.1:0-63146 GCF_039541595.1 Georgenia halophila
AGCCGGGTTCGTACCCGGGCTCGGGTTCGGTGACGGTGGCGGCGCGGGCCTTGGAGGGGTACGTGCTGGCCGGGGGTGCGGTCGCGGAGTGGTCGCACACCTTCGACGCGACGACCGCGCCGGTGGAACCCGAACCTAGGTACGGCTTCTTCCTCAATGACGCCTGGGATGCCGAAGCTGACCACGTCTTCCACTACGGCCGGTACGAGGACCAGGTACTGATGGGCGACTGGGATGGTGACGGTATCGACACCATCACCGTCCGCAGGGGCAACGTCTACTACGTCAGCAACGGTCAGCGAGATGGTGAGGCGGAGCACGAGATCGTCTACGGTCGTCCGGATGACATCGTCCTCGTCGGTGACTGGGATGGTGACGGTATCGACACGCTCGCGGTACGGCGAGGCAGTGAATACCACATCAAGAACACGATCTCCGGCGGTCTGGCGGATCTGGTCGTGTTCTACGGCCGTCCTGGCGACGTCGTCCTGGTCGGTGACTGGGACGGTGATGGAGATGACACTCTTGCTGTGCGGCGAGGGAGCGCCTACTACGTGAAGAACACCATCGCTGGCGGCGAGGCGGACCAGGTGGTCCACTACGGCCGTCGGGACGATGTCACGTTGGCCGGTGACTGGGACGGAGACGGTGATGACACGCTCGCCGTGCGACGGGCACAGGTCTACTACGTCAAGAACACCATCAGCGGCGGTGAGGCCGACATCGTCCAGGCATACGGCCGGCCGAACGACGAGGTGTACGTAGGCGACTGGAACGGCGACGGTACCGACACACTGGGCGTCCGCCGGCTTCCTTGAGAACTGTCGCCTGCCAATGGGCGGACCAAGGTTGGCCCGTCGATTGGCAGGCGACGTGTTCACCGATCTCCGCCGGTGGTGCTCCAAGGCCCCTCCCTCTACGGTGGAGTACTTTGACCGACCACGAATGACAGGCGAGTGTGCTTCGCAGGGGAGTACAGCGGATGCGCCGTCGTGAGCGATCTTTGCGCGACGAGGCGTCACCGTGCTCGTCCGCACGAGGGGGGCGATGTGAAAGCGCGACACGTGAGGGTCACGGCCACGGCCGTGATGGCGGCGGTGGCAGGAACGCTGCTGTCTGCAGTACCGGCCACAGCGCAGGGCGGTGAGGTCGGCGGGTCCGGGAACGAGTATTTCCTCAACGACTCGTGGAGCGGCGAAGCGAACACCCACATCGCCTACGGTCGACCGGACGACCTGGTCTACGTCGGGGACTGGGACGGGAACGGCACGGACACGTTGGCGTTGCGGCGGGGATCGACGTTCTACATCAGCAACTCCAACAGCGGTGGAAGTGCGGATCATGTGGTGGCATACGGCCGACCCGGCGACGTCGTCCTCGCTGGTGACTGGGACGGCGACGGCGACGACACCTTTGCCGTGCGCCGAGGGTCGGAGTACCACGTGAAGAACAGCCTCTCCGGAGGCCCCGCGGACGTCACGGTGGCGTACGGGCGCGCCGACGACGAGGTCCTGGTCGGTGACTGGGACGGGGACGGGGACGACACGTTCGCGGTGCGACGGGGATCGCACTACTACGTGAAGAACTCCATCGCGGGCGGGCCGGCGGACACGGTGGTGGCGTACGGGCGGGTCGACGACGACGTGTACGTCGGTGACTTCGACGGGGACGGGGACGACACGTTCACTGTGCGGCGGGGCACGCGGTACTACATCGCGAACGAGATCCGCGGTGGGGAGGCCGACCGGACAGTGGTGTACGGCCGGCCGGCGGACACCACCCTGGTCGGTGACTGGAACGGTGACGGCGCAGACACCCTCGGCGTCCGCCGACCGGTGGAGAGCGCGCCCGGTCCTGTCACTCCGGTGCCGGGCGCGGAGAACGCATTCGATGCGCGCATGGTCGAACTCATCAACGACGCTCGGGTCGCGAATGGTGCGCCTCCGCTGACGTACTGGGACCCATTGCGAGACGGCGCTCTGGACCACTCCCGCTGGATGGGCGAGATCGGGCAGTTCCAGCACGCGAGCTCCTCGACCCTCTGGTCCGACACGGCCGAGGCGGGTTGCGCGCGAGGTTACGGCGAGAACATCTTCACGGCCAGCTACCGGGCCTCTCCGGAAGCGGCGATGGAGGCATACATGAACTCGCCTGGTCACCGCGCCAACATCCTCAGCACCGACTTACGATACGTGGCAACGGGGACACTCATGGTCGACGGCGATCTCTACAACACTCAGCGGTTCGCCGTCACATGTGGCTGAGCTTGGAGCAGGGGGCCCGTCGTGCCGCGCAGGCCGTCACGTAATGCGCGGACCATCATGGCGGCGCGGTCGAGTCGCGCTGGGGCGACGATGACGTTGAAGGCGACGAACTTGGTCAACCACACGACGTAGCCGAGCCGCCACCGCCACGGCATGAGGTCGCCGCGAGTCAGGAAGACCGTGTTCCGCACCAGGTAGTACGTCCGCGCAGGGGAATGGACGTGCACCTCCTGCCGACGGCCCGGCAGCTTGACCACACTGTCGCCCAGCTCGTGGTGCAGTCCCGCGTCCATAACGGCGAAGATCCGATAGCCGGCACGCCGGGCGCGCAGCCCCCACTCCAGGTCGACATGATCGATGAACCAGCCATCGTTCATCGGTCCGACGTCGTCCAGCACTTCGAGCGGAACCAGGCAGCCCGACGCCAGCAGGAACGCCGCTGCGAGCAACCCGTCGCGACCCTCGCCGCGGGCACGGCGGGGGCCCCAGCGGCGCGGCGCGTAGACCATCACCTCGTCGGCGGTGCGCGTCTCGCGTGCCATCGGTCCCACGGCAGCCACCCGAAAGCCGTGCGCCCGTGCCCGTTCCAGACCAGCCAGCAGCCGGTCCACCATGTCCGGCTCGGGCAGCGAGTCCTGGTCCGAGAAGAGGACGCTGCCCGCGCCGAGCTCACGCGCCCGGGCGGTCCCCACGTTCTGGGCTCGGGCGATTCCTCGGTTCTCGCCCAGCTCGACCAGTTCGGCGCCAACCCCGTTGCACCGTCGGTGCAGCTCCTCCACCGTGTCAGGCGACGAACCGTTGTCCACCACGACGACGTTGTCACACTGACGGGCCAGCTCGGTGACGAGGCGGCCGGTGTGCCCGACCTGGGGGTGGTACGTGACCACGACGGCCACCACCGGCAGCGGCGACCTCACGTCAGCGACTCAGCGAGGAGACGTACTCCCGGACAGCGTTGTACGAGGGCAGCAGGCCTTGCTCGGCGGCCTCGTGCAGGCCTGGTGCGTCTGTGTCCTTCTCGGACAGCAGCAGCTCGAGCGGCCGGCCGTCCCGGCCGGTATCCGGCCACTGGATCCCGACAGCCTCATCCAGCGGGTTCACGCCGTGCTCGCGGCCGGGTGCATACGGCGCGGAGCACAGGTAGACCACGGTGGAGCCGTCCTGGCGCGAGCAGAAGGCGTGCCCGAGCCCTTCGGAGATGTAGATCGCACGGCGGTCGGCGTCGTCGAGGAGCACGGTGTCCCACTGGCCGAACGTCGGTGAGCCCACGCGGATGTCCACCACGACGTCGAGGACAGCGCTGCTCGGGCACATGACGTACTCGGCCTGGGACGGCGGGACGTCCGCGAAGTGAATACCGCGGACCACGCCGGCTGCCGACACCGACGAGTTCACCTGCTTGAGGTCGAGCGGATGGCCCACTGCCTCGACGAAAGCCTCCTCCTTGAACGCCTCGAGGAAGACCCCCCGGGAGTCACCAAACTGCTTCGGCGTCATCTCCCAGGCGTCCGGGACCTTCAGCTTTCGGAACTCCACGTCATCTCCCTCGTCATCCGCCGGACCTCGAATCCGTCGGACACCCTATCCGTGGTCGAGGCTGCCGACTTTGCCGAAAGCCTCGTACGGCGACCTCGTTGAAGGCCTCAAGCGCGCCGGTACACGCCCAGGGTGTCCCTCCGGTCGCCGTTCCAGTCGCCGACGTACACCTCGTCGCTGGGCCGACCGTACGGCTGGACGATGTCCGCCTCGCCGCCGCTCATCGTGTTCTTGACGTGGTAGATGTGGCCCCGCCGTACGGCGAAGGTGTCGTTACCGTCGCCGTCCCAGTCACCGGCCAGCGTGACATCGCCTGACCGCCCGTAGTGGACGACCTGATCGGCCTCCCCACCGGCGATGGTGTTCTTCACGTAGTAGGCGTTGCCTCGCCGCACGGTGAGCGTGTCGTCACCGTCGCCGTCCCAGTCACCCACGAGCACCTCGTCTCCGGCACGGCCGTACGGGACGATGAGATCTGCCTCTCCGGCCGAGACAGAGTTCTTGATGTGGTAGAAGGAGCCGCGACGCACGGCAAGGGTGTCCGTGCCATCACCGTCCCAGTCGCCGACCAGGACCGTGTCGCCAGGCCGCCCATAGCCGAACGTCGTGTCCGCGGGTCCGGGGGTGTTGCTGTTCCGGACCGAGAAGATGTGCCCGCGGCGGAGCGCGACGGTGTCGATCCCGTCACCGTCCCAGTCACCGACATAGACCTCGTCAGCGGGCATGCCGTGCCGGAACTCGATGTTCGCCGTACCGCTCCACGTGTCGTTGAGGTAGAACGTCCCTGGCTGGTCCACCGGCCGCCACCAGTGGGAGAACATGCCGAAGGCGAGGTCGCCTGTGGACGTCAGCGTCCGACTCCCGGTGGTGCACTCCACCCGCGCCTCGGTGATCCGACCACCCAGCTCGCCGTTCCCGTCGCGCCGCACGATCACGAGGTTCAGGAGCCGCCCGCCGGAGGGGCATTTCGCCTGCACCGTGGACACGGCGAGCGTGTCCGTCCAACGGGTCCGCGTGTCCCCGGTCGCCGTCCCGGTGTACGGGTCAGGCCTGGCGACGAGGTACGGCTTGCTGCCCTGCCGGGAATAGCCGCCGTTCGTCGACGAGAACTGGGTAAACGCCACGGCACCGCCGTACATGCGCACCTCGCCCGCGGTCTCACCGATCGCACGGCTCGTCCTGGACGACTCCTTCGCCCACGTCACTCGTCCGTCCCAGGCAACTGTCGCGCGGCCGCCGTAGACCTGGCACGCGGTCGTGTCGCACGTGTCGAAGTTGTGGCCACGCCGGCCCTCGGCGAGCACATAGCTGCGAGCAGCGACGGCTTGAGCCTTGAGTGCCTCGATTGGCCAGCTCGCGGGCGACTCCCGGGGAACGACGCCGCGCAGATAGTCCTCGAGGCGGACGTCATTGACGACGTCAAACGTGCCGGCCGTCGTGCTGGCCGCGAGGCGGATCGCGCCGCGGTACCAGGTCCCTTCGGCCGCCCGCCGACCCTTCGCGACGACGACACCATCACCCGAGGTGATCGTCAGCTGATTCCCTGCGCGAGTCACCGTCTCGACCACAGGGCCGTCGAACGTCCGGCGGCGCTCGACGACGTATTCAGAGTCGGATCGCTTTACGGTCAACCATCCTGCACCGAGGTCATCTCGGCGGGCGCCGGGGCTCTCGAGGAACAAGAGGTTCTGGCCCGGCGGGTTCCAGACCTCGACGGATGCGGTCGGTATGAGCCCAGGGGCCGACAGGCCCACGCGGAGCACCGGGTTGCTCGTGGGGCCCATAGTCGTGCCAGGGTAATAAAAGTCGAGGATCTCACGGTAAGTGCGGCTCTGCTCCGCGGCGCCTTTCGCGCCCCACTGGGAGAGCCCGATGCCGTGGCCCCAGCCCCGGCCGTCCACCTCCCAGACACCACTGGCAGGTGGCGCGTAGCGTTCTTCCGCCGCCGAGGCCGGGGCCCCTACCGTTACGAGCCCAGTGATGGTGAGAGCAAACACGAGGAGCCCTGAGACTCCTCGCGTGATGAAGACACTGACTGGCATGGTTCTCCTGAATATGGCGGCCAGAGCCGCTACGAACGGCAGGCGCCCTCCCGCCGCACGTGGAACGTTACGGTAGACCGCGCTTCTGCGTCCTGCCTTCCATTGCGGGCTAACCAACACTAAACCGGCGTACCGATCTACCCGCCCGCGCCGGGGAGGAAGGTGCGGGCGGACGGGCCCGGGACTGTGTCGGCCGCTTGCTCAGATCCGGTGCTCGAGGAGATCGACCAGGTACTCCCCGTACCCAGACTTGCGCAGCGGCTCGGCACGCTCGCGGAGCTCATCGTCGGAGAGGAAGCCGTTGCGCCAGGCAACCTCCTCCGGGCAGCCGATCTTCAGGCCCTGCCGGGCCTCGACCGTACGCACGAAGGCAGTGGCGTCCGCAAGCGAGTCGAACGTGCCGGTGTCGAGCCAGGCGGTCCCACGCGGTAGCACCTCAACCTGCAGCCGACCTTGCTCCAGGTACTTCCGGTTGACGTCAGTGATCTCATACTCCCCGCGGGCCGACGGCTCGAGGCCCTTGGCGATCTCGACGACGTCGTTGTCGTAGAAGTACAGGCCCGGAACCGCAAAGGCGCTCTTGGGCTCCTGAGGCTTCTCTTCCAAGGACAGCGCCCGGAAGTTCTCGTCGAACTCGACCACACCGTACGAGCTCGGGTCCGAGACGTGGTAGGCGAAGACGGCGCCGCCGTCGATCTCGCCGAACCGGTTGAGCGTCTGTCCCATGCCGTGGCCATAGAAAATGTTGTCGCCGAGCACCAGGGCTGCGGAGTCGTTCGCGACGAAGTCCTCACCGAGCACGAACGCCTTGGCCAGGCCGTTAGGCACCTCCTGCACCGTATAGGTGATCGAGATGCCGAATTGCGAACCGTCACCGAGCAGTCGGTGGAAGGAAGGCGCGTCGTGCGGCGTGGTGATGACCAGCACGTCCCGGATACCCGCCAGCATCAGCGTCGTCAGCGGGTAGTAGACCATTGGCTTGTCATACACCGGGACCAGCTGCTTGCTCGTTCCTTGGGTGATCGGGTGCAGTCGCGTGCCGGACCCGCCGGCCAGAATGATGCCTCGCATGGGCCTAGTGTCTCCCATCGAGTCGCAGGTCCACCCGTTCGGCGGCGGTCACGTCCTCGATGGCCGTCCCTGAGCCCGGCTCGACGAGCACGACCGATCCGCCGGCCAGCCACACGCCGACCGCCTGCCGGAGCAGTCCGTGCAGGCTCGCGGGGCTGACGAGCACGCGGGCAGGCCGGTCTTCCTCGGCAGCGGCACCGACGGTGCCGGCAGCCCACGAGGCGAGCTCGCCATAGGTGACGTCACCACCCACGGCGAGATCGCCGTCGTCGGGCTCGACGACGTAACCGAGCGCGTCGCCGTACCCGAGGAGCTCCGCGGCGGCGTCCACTACGCCGGTGGGGAGGTCCGGCCCGTCCCAGGACATCGCAAGTGACGGCAGGGCGACGGCGAGCACCAGGTCCGCGCCCTCGCGCCCCGGCGCGTGGTCCGGCTCGGAGGTGACGACGACCACGCCGTCGGCCGTGGCCAGCTCCTCGTCCGCCGTCGCGTCGCCACGACCACCGGCGCCCGTTCCGGCGTCTCCGGCGTCGCGGGGGAGTACCTGGGCACCGGCCGTCCAGGCGGCCAGCGCCCACACCAGGGCACGCCAGTGCACCGGCAGGTGGACGACGACGGCGGTGCCCGGTTCGACGTCCCCTTCCTCGACGAGCATGTTGGCCGCCTTGGTGACCCAGTTGGCCAGCACCCGGCCGGAGAGCTCGGTGCGCTCGCCGCCGGGTCCGTACCAGGTGAGCCGCGGGGAGGTGCCGTCGGCGTCGAGCGACTCGAGGAGCCGGCCGGGGATCGTGTCGGGATGTGCCATGGGCCCGAGGGTACGGTGGTTCAGGCGTTCCCCCAGGTCGGGAGGAGGGCGCTCTTGTCTGCGGGACTGGCCGCGGCGTCGCGCACAGTTCCGTATCGACCCGTATAGCACTTCTGGGCTTGACTCCGGAGGATGACACGCGTGTAATTCACTGAAGGAGCAACCGAAGGACGAGGGGGAAGTACCGTGTGGAACATTCTCGGTGATGGTCCGCTGACCTTCGGCATGCCGGCGGAGGAGCAGCATCCGTCGGTGGGGTCGGACGTCCTGCACCTGTTTGGTTCTCAGGACGACGGGGACGACGGCGCCCTCGCATGGCAGGACCGTGCTCTCTGCGCGCAGACGGACCCCGAGGCCTTCTTCCCGGAGAAGGGGGGCTCGACCCGCGAGGCAAAGCGCGTGTGCACCTCCTGCGATGTGAAGTCCGAGTGCCTCGAGTACGCCCTGGCGCACGACGAGAGATTCGGCATCTGGGGCGGCATGTCCGAGCGCGAGCGGCGCAAGCTCAAGCGTCGAGCCGTCTGACACCGGCAGCTCGACGACAGCGGTTTCCTCCATCGTGCCCACGCGCCCGACGACGTTGGCCGTCGTCGTCAGTGCAGGAGTCTCCACCTACCTCCCCCGGACGCTGACGGCCCTCGCCGCGCAGACCCAACGGCCCGACGTCGTGCTGCTGGTGGACGTCGGTGCCGCGGGACGCGACCTCGGCACCGGGATCCCGATGCACGAGGCGGTCGCCGACGCGGGTCTCGAGGACATCGCCCGCGTCCGCGTGGTCCGTGCCCCGGAGGCGACGACGTTCGGGGACGCCGTCCGCCAGGGCCTGCAGGAGTACGACGCGCTCGTCGAGCGCGCGGCGCGCCGGGCCCGCAACCGTGAGGCCGCCACCACGGGCGTCGGCTGGTCCGGCGTCACCGGAGAGCTGAGCCCCGTCACCACCGGCGAGATGCGGGCGATCGGCCTCGACGCGCCGCCGGACACCGGGGCCCGCGCGGAGTGGCTCTGGCTGCTCCACGACGACTCCGCCCCCGCCCCCGGCGCCCTCGACCAGTTGCTCCACGCGGCCGAGTCCGGCCGTTCCGTCGCGGTCGCGGGGGCTAAGCAGCGCGACTGGGACGATCCGGACCGGCTCCTCGAGGTCGGCATCCGGGCCACCAGGACGGCGCGCCGCGTCCCGGAGATCGAGCCGGGGGAGATCGACCAGGGGCAGTACGACCACCGCGAGGACGTCCTGGCCGTGGGCACCGCCGGTGCGCTGGTGCGCCAGGCGGCCTGGGATCAGCTGGGCGGCACCGACCCCGCTCTCGGCCCCTTCGGCGACGGCCTGGAGCTGAGCCGCCGCGCCCGCCTCGCCGGCCACCGCGTCGTCGTGGTGCCCACCGCCGTCGTCTTCCACGCGCGTGCCTCGCTGATGGGGCTGCGTGGGGGTGGGCCCTTGAACGCGCACGTGCCCGCGCACCAGCCGGACGAGCGGCCCGACCCCCGCCGCTCGTTCCTGCACCGCAGGCGCGCACAGCTGTACAACGCGCTCCTGGCCGCGCCCCTCCTCGCGGTGCCGCTGCTGTCTCTGTGGTTCGTCGTGGTCGGCGCCC
Organism: Georgenia halophila; assembly: GCF_039541595.1. NCBI lineage: Bacteria > Bacillati > Actinomycetota > Actinomycetes > Allobogoriellales > Allobogoriellaceae > Georgenia > Georgenia halophila. The sequence goes on from NZ_BAABGN010000028.1 coordinate 9,311, forward strand.
TACGAGCCCTGTGGCGGGTGGCGACCAAGGAGATCGGCCTCGCCGGCGCCGAGCTGGCGGTCCCCCTCACGCTGCTCGCCGAGCCGGCCAACCTGTGGCGCGCCCGTCGTCGGGCGCGACGCACCCGGCGCATCCCGGCCCGGGCGCTGAAACCCCTGGAGGCCAAGGCGGCGGAGATCCGCGCCGCCAAGCGGGACGTGCGCCGCAGCCAGGCGGTCGCCCGCAAGATGGTCGCCGCCCCCAGCGAGCTGGAGATCGCCGAGCGCGCGGTCCTGGCACGACGACGGCGGACCACCGCCGCGGTCAGCCTCCTCGCCCTGACCGCCATCGCGCTCGTCGCCCTCGCCGATCTCCTGATCGGCAGCCCGTTGACCGGCGGCGCCCTGCGGCCGATCGACGCCTCCGCCGCCGAGCTGTGGAGCCTGGCCCGCTCCGGCTGGATCCCCGAGGGGGACGGCCACCCCGGCCCGGCGAACCCGCTGCTGCAGGTCCTCGCCCTCCCCATGCTGCTGCTCGCCCCGTTCGGCGGCTCCGCCAACGTGCTGCTCACCGGGCTCGTGGTCTTCTCGATCCCGCTCGCGGGCCTGGGCGCCTGGTTCGCGGCGGGCGCCGCCTCGCGCTCCGTGGGCCTGCGGGCGCTCGCCACGCTGACCTGGGCGCTCTCGCCCGTGCTGCTGCTGGCCACCGGGCAGGGCCGGCTCGGGCCGCTCGTCGCGCACGTCCTGCTGCCGTGGGTGGCGCTCGGCGTCGCCCGGGCAGTGGCCGTCGACCGGCGCGACGTCGTCCTCTCCGGGATGGTCGGGGCGCGGCGCACCGAGCGCGCGCGAGCCGCCGAGGTCCGCGCCACCGCCGCGAGACGGGCAGTACCGGCCGGCGGCGGCGTCGAGGTCTCGCGCCGGTCGCGTGCCGGCTCCATCGCCGCAGGTGCCGGCGCAGCCTTGGCCCTGGCCGCAGCGGCCGCCGGCGCGCCGGTGCTGCTGCCCGCGGCGATCGTCGCCGTCGTCCTGCTCACCGTCGTCGTGCCGCGCAGGCGAGCCGTCCTGCTCGCCGTGCCGCTGCCCGCCCTGGTGCTGCTCGGGCCCCTGGTGCTGCGGGCCGTCCAGGACATCCCCGGCGGCAGCTGGCGCGTCCTCCTCGCCGACGGCGTCCCGTACCCGTCCGACGCCGGCCCCTCCTGGCTCCCGCTGCTCGGCTGGCCGTCGGAACCGGTCCCGTTCCCCGGCCTCGACCCCGCCGAGGGCGGGACGACGGCGATCGCCGCCGAGCACGGCATGCTCGTCGGCGGCGCCACGCTGCTGCTGGCCGCGATCCTGGCGCTGCTGCGCGGAACGCCGCGCGCCCGGGCCGTCCGCGGCGGCTGGCTCGTCGTCCTCGTCGGCCTCGCCGTCGCCCTGCTGGCGGCCCGCACCGACGTCGGTGTCGGTCCCGGTCTCGAGGGCGTCACCCAGGTGGTTCGCGGCTGGACCGGTCCGGGCGTCTCGCTCGTCGTCCTGGGACTGCTGGTGGCCGTCGTCTCGGCCGGAGACGGACTGCGGCAGACGCTCGGCAGCCGCAGCTTCGGCTGGCTCCAGGTCGGCACCACGGTGCTGGTGGGCGTCATGGTGGCGGGCCCGCTCGTCACCGCCGCCGGTTGGCTGGTCACCATGCGTGCCTCGGCCGAGGAGGCCCAGGACCGGCCGAGCGAGCTGCTGGCCGTGCACGGCCGGTCGGCGCCCCCGGTGCCCGCCGTCGCCACCGAGATGCAGACCTCGGGCGAGCGGTCCCGCGTGCTCGCCCTGACGCCCACCGGCGGCACCGTCCGCGCCGACGTGTGGCGCGACGCCGGGCCTCAGCTCACCGAGGCGAGCGCCACGGAGTCGTTGGCCGAGCTGAACCGCCTGGAGGAGGGCGAGATGGACGCGGCTGGCGCCGACATCGCCGAGCTCGTCGCCGCCATGTCGCTGGGAGCGGCCGACGACGTCGGCCAGGTGCTCGGCTCGCACGCCGTCGGGATCGTCGTCGTGCCTCCGGAGCGGTCGTTCGTCGCGCCGGGGACCGAGCCGACGACGGCCGAGCGCGGGGCGCTCATCGAGCGACTGGACAACACCGCAGGGCTGGAGCGCGTGACGGAGAACGAGTCGGGCGCCATCTGGCGCGTCTCGACCGCCGGCGTCGACTCCGCCGACTCCGTCGCCCGGGCCCGGGTGGTCGGCGGCGACGGCGACGTGCTGCGGTACCTGCCTGCCGGCGTCGTCGGAATGTACACGGAGGTCCCCGAAGGGCCGCAGGAACGCACCCTGGTGCTGGCCGAGCGGTCCGACAACGGGTGGCGCGCCTGGTACGACGGCGAGCCGCTGCGTGCCACCACCGAGGGCTGGCGTCAGGCGTTCGAGCTCCCCTCCGGACCTGGGACGCTCACCCTCACGTACTCGGCGCCGCTGGCGACCCAGTGGGCCTGGCTGCAGGGCGTCGTGCTCGGCCTGACCGTGCTGCTGGCGCTGCCGGTGCGACGCCGACGGACGGAGGTGGACACGTGAGCGACGACGAGAAGAAGCCCGAGGAGACGCGTCCGGAGGCGCCCTCCGAGGAACCGGTTCCGGAGGAGTCGCGTTCGGAGAAGCCGCGGCGCGGTGGGGCGAGCGTGCTGCGCGGCGTCGGGCTGGCCGTCTCCGCGGTGGTGCTGCTGGGCGCGGGAGCGGCCGCCGTCGTCGTGGCCGAGTCCGTGCCGCCGGGCGACCGCGCCACCGTCCAGGTCCCCGCCGTCAACGTCCCGGCCGGTCCGGTCACGCAGGTCTGCGCCGGTCCGGCCGAGCTGACCGCCGGCGGTGGCATGTCCATCGACCCCGAGCTCGACCCGCAGGACACCGAGCCCACCACGCTGACCAAGACGTACACCCTCCCGCGGGGTGTGGCCGGACCGGCCGAGGCGACGTACGCCGAGCTCGACGCGGAACCGGCGGAGCTGTCCGAGGCGGGTGAGGTGCGCACCCTCGAGGTCCGCGAGCCTGCCTCCGGCGGCTTCCTCGAGGCCGGCCCCGTCGACGACCTCGCCGCCCTCGCGGGTGGCGCGACGGTCACGCGCACGAACGCGGGTGACCTGCGCGGCCTCGCGGCGGCACCCTGCCAGGCTCCGACGTCGACCGCCTGGTTGGTGGGTGGCGGCACGGACCTTGGCCAGAGCGCCGAGCTGGTGCTGACCAACACCGGCGACACGCCGGCGAGCGTGACGGCGACGATGTGGACGTCGCTCGGCCGCGCGGACGCGCCGCAGCTCTCCGAGATCGTGATCGCACCCCGGAGCGCGACGTCGGTCCTCCTGGAGGGTGTCTCCGCGGGTGACCGGGCGCTGGCCCTGCGGATCGATGCGTCCGGGGGCCAGATCGTCGCCCGCGTGCAGGATCAGCAGCTCGACGGGCTGGTGAGCGCCGGCGTCGACCTCGTCACCCGCGCCGCACCACCCGGCCTCGACGTGACAGTGCCCGGCGTCGTGCTGGAGGAGTCGGACATCGAGGAAAAGGGATCGGCGCTGCGGCTGGTCAACCCCGGCCAGGAGACCGCCACGGCCTCCGTGCGGCTGCTCGGCCCCGACGGTCCCGTCGACGTCCCCGGCGCCGAGGAGGTCGTGCTCGACCCCGGTGTCGTCCTGGACCTCACGCTCGCCGGGATCGAGCCGGGCGCCTACGCCGTCGAGATCACCTCCGACCGCCCCGTCACCGGGAGCGTCGTGCTCACCCGCGTGGGGCAGGCGGGCGAGATCGACCCGGACGTGCCGCCGGTGGAGCGGGCGTGGACCGCGGCGGCGGAGCCGAGTCGGGCCGGCCTGCTGCACACGTCGACGTTCGGGGACCTGGTCGACTCGGCGACCGTGGTCCTGACCAACCCGGGCGAACAGGACGTCGAGGTCGAGCTGGTCCCCGTGATCGCCGGCGGGGAGATCGGCGACCCGGTCAGGGTGACCGTGCCGGCCGGCAGCACCGTCACCCGCGACGCCGCCGAGCTCACCGACGGCGGTCCGGCCGTCCGGCTGACCGCCGACGGCGGCGGGCTGGTCGCCTCCACCGTGCTGACCGCCGCGGCGGACGACGGCGAGCTGATCAGTGTGCTGCCGATGACGCCGGACCCGCACGAGCAGCGGACGGTGCGGGTGGACCTCCGTTGAACCGTCAACCCTTCGTTCACCGACTAGTCTCGGACCGGCACCGCACGTTTCCCCGACCCGCGGGGCGGCAGGTACGGAGGAGACATGGCCGAGGCGTCCGATGCTCGTGAGTCCGATGCTCGTGAGCAGGAGCGGTCGGTTCCGTGGCGTGGTCCGCTCGCAGTCCTGGCGGCCGTGTCGCTCATCCTTGTTGCCGTCAGCTGGGTGAGTCTCGAGCTGGTCGCGCACCCGTTCTTCGAGGTCGGGGGTGGCGGACACGCATACCTCAACGTCGGGGTCGAGGGCAACGTCCCGACCTGGTGGACGATCGTCATGTTCGTCGGGGGCGCCCTCGGGTTCGTCTTCGTGGGGGTTCTGTATCGGTCCCTCGGCCAGGCGAGCGGGCTGAGCTGGTGGTTCGTCGGCGCCCTGCTCCTGCTGCTCTGCCTCGATGAGGACACGGGCCTGCACGAACGGCTGCACGAGCCCGCCCGCCTGCTCGCCTCGCCGCAGGACGTGCCCTTCGTCTGGCTGATCCTCGGGGTTCCGCTCGCGTTGGCGGTCATCATCACCGTGATCGCCGCAGCGCGACGCATCGCACGCCAGACGCGCACCCTCCTGCTGGCCGGGCTCGGGCTCTTCTTCGTCGGTGCTGTCGGCCTCGAGGGCGTCGGGAGCCAGCTGCACGCGACGGGGCTGGGCGAGAGCTCCTGGCTCGTGGCGGCGTACCACGCCGAGGAGCTGTTCGAGATGCTGGGCGTCGCCGTCATGGCTGTCGCGCCGTTGCGAGCTGTCCGGATCTGGCGGCTCGACCGTAGTCTGGTGCTACGGGTACGGAGCACGTAGTCCTCGACCGCGCCGGGCGAGCGCGGTGGACACCCGCTGGGAGGCCGGGCTCAGTCGATCGGGAAGTCGGGATCGACATCTTCCGGGGACCGGCCGAGCATCCCCGCGATCTGCTCGACCAGCACCATCCGGACCACCATCTCCAGCTCCTCGGCGTCCTCGGCCCGCGCCAGCGCCGGCCGGCGGTAGACGACGATCCGGTGCGTCAGCCCTGCGGCGCTGTCCCCGGGGAAGTAGCGGCCGAGTGCGATGGTGCGGTGCTCCCACGGCGCCGGGTCCGACGGCGGCACCTCCTCGACGGCGAACTCCACCCCCGCGAGCTCCTTGGGCCACCGCCTCTCGAGCTGGCGGACGCACCGGAGCACGAGATCGTCGAACTTGTCCATCCGCGTGCGCCAGGCCGGCACGGTCGGCGGGATCAGCGGGCCGCGCAGCCCTCGGCCGTGCCGGTCACGTCGCCGTGCGCCACGGCGTGGCGGCAGCGCAGGTACGGGTTGTTCCGAGGCGCTCACCCGTCGAGCGTAACGACCGTGGTCCGGCGCTCGAGCCGTCTGAACCACTCTCGGGTGCGGTCTGCCCACCTGAGGGCCCGGGGACGGCGTGGCCGGGTATGCCGTGTCAGGCACAGGCGGTAGCGTCGGACACGTGAGAGCCGTCCGCCAGTGCACCCGGTCCGCGTGCGATCGTGCCGCCGTTGCCACCCTGACGTACGTGTATGCCGACTCCACCGCGGTGCTCGGACCGCTGTCCTCCAGCGCGGAGCCGCACGCGTACGACCTGTGCGACGTCCACGCCGAGCGACTGACTGTCCCGCGCGGGTGGGACGCCGTCCGCCTGGCGACCGACTTCGTGCCGGCCCCACCGTCCGACGACGACCTCGTCGCACTCGCCAACGCGGTCCGCGAGGCGTCCCGCTCCACGCCGCAGGCGTCCGTCCCGGCGAAGCGGCCCACCGGGGCCGAGCCCGCGCCGGTGACACACCGGGTACCGGACCCCTCGGCCGACGGCGAGATCGGCCGGCGTGGCCACCTCCGGGTCCTCCAGGGCGACGGCGACTGAGCGCGGCGACGAGCAGGAGCAGCAGATGAACCCGACGACGCACCGGCCGACCCCCGGCATCGACCCGTGGGTCCGCCACGTCCTGCGCTGCCCGGTGACGGGTGCCGACCTCGTCGACGGGGAGGGTCCGCACGGGGAGCCCGAACTCGTCTCCACCAGCGAGGTCAACAAGCTCGCCTACCCGGTGCGTGACGGCGTGCCAATCTTGCTGGCCTCCGAGGCGCGCCGGCTCGACCCCGTGCCGTAGGTCGCTCCGTCCCTGCCCGCGCCGGGCCGGTTCGGGTCCGCTCTGGCCCGGCCCGCTCTGGCCCGGCACGCGCCGGGCCGGTGCACGCCGGTCCGGTCCGCTCCCGGTCTCGGCCCGTTCTGACCCATCCCGCCTCACGGTCGCGGTGAGGGTGTCGTGGGGAGCCCTCGCGTCCTGCCACCCGCCCATCCGCCGATGTCCACGGCAACGGCGGGAGAAACGAAGGAATCGCCTGCTAGAAGGGCGCCGCTGTGTCAGGTCGCCTTCCGGAACTCCGCCGTTGCTGCAGCGCACCTTCCGGAACCCCGCCGCAGGTCGGCCGGGCCTGCGAGAAGCCTGTCATAGTCCCCTCGGGCCGTCGAGAACCCGCCGTAGCCCCCGGGGGCTTCGAGGGCCCGCCGCCGGCACCTGCCAAGGCTCCGTGCCCTGCCACGACCGCCCTCGGCGGTCGCGCAAGGGCGCGGCGGGAGAAGCGAAGGAATCGCCTGCCAGAACGCCGCCGCTGTGTCGGGCCGCCTTCCGGAACCCCGCCGTTGCTGCAGCGCACCTTCCGGAACCCCGCCGCAGGTCGGCCAGGCCTGCGAGAAGCCCGTCCGTTGCTTCAGGACCCTTCCGGAGTCCCGCCGCGGTCCCGCCGGGCCGCGTGAAGCCCGCAGCTCACCAGCAGGCTAGCCCTTTCGGCGACCGGTCAGGTGGCTTCGGAGGTCTTGGCGCCGGCGCCACGGAGATCGGGTTCGATGTAACTCTGGACCTCGAGCGGAACGGAGTCCCGCACGCGCGCCTCGGCCGCGTCGATGGCGTCCGAGACCTCCTCGGCCCCGAGCTCGGAGTCCAAGCTTACCTTCGCGGCCACGAGGACCTCGTCCGGCCCGAGGTGCAGGGTCCGGACGCGCAGCACTGCCGTGATGCCCTGGCCGGCTAGTGCCTGCTCGATGGCGCGGTGGTGGTGCGGCATCGCCGACTCACCGATGAGCATCGAGGTCATCTCCCGAGCCAGGAAGACCGCGATGACGACCAGCAGCACGCCAATCGCGGCCGACCCGACGGCGTCCCACCGGCCGTCGCCCGTCCCGATCGTCATACCGACACCGAACAGCGCGAAGACGAGTCCTACCAGCGCGCCCGTGTCCTCCAGGATGATGGTGGGGATCTCCGGCGACCGGGACGCCTTGACGTACTGCAGCACGGACATGTCTCCGCGCACCTCGCGCGCCTCCTGCAGGGCGGTCCGCAGGGCGAGGGCCTCCATGACCACGGCGGCGAGGAGCACCACCACCGGCACCCACTGCCAGGACTCGATCGGATGCGGGTCGGTGAACTTGTGCCACGCCTCGTACAGGGCGAACAGACCACCCAGGCTGAACAGCACGATGGAGACGACGAACGCCGCGATGTAGCGTGCCCGGCCGTAGCCGAACTGGTGCATCTCGGACGCCTTTCGCCGGGCGCGCCTGCCCCCGAGCAACAGCAGAGCCTGGTTCGAGGAGTCGGCGATGGAGTGGACGCCCTCGGCGAGCATCGAGCTCGATCCCGTCAGCGCCCAACCGACGAACTTCGCGACCGCGATGCCCAGGTTCGCCGTGAGCGCGGCTACAACCGCCTTGGTCCCACCCGATGCCATCCCCGTCCCCTTTCGCGTAGTGCCGTGGACAGGCTATGGCACAAACGAGTTCCCGCACGACGGACGCCCACCGCAGTGGCTAATGGTCGAGATGCCGCGTCTTCCACAGGATCGCGGGTGCCGACGGTGCTGCGGCCGTCGGGTGGGGCACGCTCGCGCACATGGCAGCACAGGCGGACCTCAATCGCATCGACCAGCTCGCCGAACGTCAGGACGGCGTCATGACTCGTGGGCAGTTGCTCGCCCACAGCGCGACGTCGGACTGGATCACTCGCCAGGTCCGCGGCAGGCGTTGGACCAGGTTGTTTCCCGGCGTGTATCTCACGCACACGGGACGGCCGGAGTGGCGGAGCAAGGCGCGCGCAGCTCTGCTTTACGCAGGTCGCGGTGCCGTGCTGAGCCATTCGAGCGCGGCGTACCGTCATCGCCTGGTCGACCGACCCGGACAGCGCATCGAGGTGCTCGTCCCGCACGGCCGCACGGTTCGTCGCCAGCCCGGTCTGACGATCCGCTCGTCCCGCAGCATTCCTCCGAGCTGGGGCGCGCTGCCCGCGACCAATCCCGCCGACACGCTCCTGGATCTTCTCCATCGGCGCGGCACCACGGAGGACGACGTGATCGCGCTCCTCAACCGAGCCGTCCGCGTCGGCGTGGATCTCGAAGAGATCCGCAGGCGCAGCCAGGCCCGAGGCCGGCTGCGTCACCGCGGGTTGCTCGGCGAGATGCTGACCGCCGCCGCCGAGGGCGTGGAATCGCCGCTCGAGCTGAGGTATCGGAGGATCGAACGCGCACACGGGTTGCCGGTCGCGAGGCTCCAGGCGCGCGAGGTCGTGGACGGCTTGTACCTGCGCGCGGACTGCCGCTACGTCCGCCTCGCGCTGCGGGTCGAGCTGGACGGCCAGGTGGCGCACCGGAACGGCACCACCGATGCCGACGTCTGGCGGGACAACGTCGTCGGCGTCGCGGCACAGGAGCTGACGCTGCGCTACCGATGGCGACATGTCACGGTCACGCCGTGCGCCGTCGCCCGGCAGGTTGCGTTGGCTCTGCTATCGAAGGGTTGGACGGGCCGGCCGCGGCCCTGCGGCCCGGAGTGCGACGTCGCCAAGCTGCCGGAATGCCAAGCGGCGTAGGGCGTGCTTGCTCGACGAGGACCGGGCTGACGCGTGGCGCTGACGTTGTGGCGGGGTGTTGGCAGGTCGGGCGGGGGAGTGGCGTGGGTTCGGAAGGAATCGCCTTCGTTGATCGCGCCGGTGCTCCTGGATTCGCCCTACGGGCGGCAGACCCTCAGCTCGCCCGGTCAGTCGGGCGCCCGGGCGCACAAAGACCGGTGGCCCGCAGCCGTATCGGTTGCGGGCCACCGGCCTTCGCTCAGGTCAGAAACCGGTGATGGTCGGCACGAGGTCGGTCGTGCGCCTCATGCCGATCATCGGCGGCACTGCACTGTCGGGAATCAGCCCTGGAGCTCGGGGAGCACGTCGCCGTTGTTCTCCAGCCATGCTTCGACTCCGGCGGCCGGGTCGTCCTCGTTCTCGACGGCCACGGTCTGCTCGAGCGAGCCGTACTGCTCGTCGTCGAGCTTGATCTCGCCGATCCACTCGGAGACCTCCGGGAACTCGTCGGAGAAGCCCTGGGTGCCGAGGAAGTGCAGTCCCTCGGACTCACCGAGCGCGCCCTCCGGGTCCTCCAGGTCCTTGACCGGGTACTCCGAGTTGGCCCAGAACGGCCGCCACAGCGTGACGACGATGTCCTCCTCGGCCTGGATCGCCGTCTCCAGCTCGGTGAGCATCGCCGTGGTCGAGGAGGTCTGCAGCGTGTAGCCGGCCTCCTCGAGCCCGTAGGTAGGAAAGACACTGTTCTGGGTGGCGTCCGTCAGGCCGGCGCCGGGCTCGATGCCAACGACGCGCCCGTCGAACATCTCGACGTTGTCCGGCAGGTCGGCGATCGAGTCGATGTCCGTGTACTCCGGCACCGCGAAGGTCAGCTTGGCGTTGTCGTAGTAGGTCCCCAGGTCCACGATCCGGTCGCCGTACTTGTCCATGTAGTCGGCGTGGGTCACCTCGGGCCACGCCGACGGGTAGATGTCGACGTCGCCCTCGGCCAGCGCGGTGTAGAGCACGCCGGCGTCGCTGATCTCCTGGTGCTCGACGGTGTAGCCGGCGGCCTCGAGCTGGTTCTCCAGCAGGTAGGCGGTGCTCAGCCCGTCGGTCCACGAGGGGATGTAGCCAAGGGTGATGGTGCCCTTGTCCTCGCTGCCACCGCCGTCGCCGCCGTCATCTCCGCCGCCGGCGTTGCCGCCGTCGTCGGCGTTGCCCCCGCAGGCGGCCAGCGTCAGCGCCAGTGCGGCGGTGACGCCCACCGCCGCCGTTCGGCGGCGATTCGTGGCTAGGTGGGTTCGCATATGATCAGTTCCTTCCAGTCTTGCGTTGAGGTCTCGTTTGGCGCGACAAGCGGCCGGTTGCGTTACACACCTGCGGCCCTTCGGCCCTTCGACTTCGCGACTTCCAGAGCAGCTGTCTCATCCAGCGGCCCCTTGCGCTGCCGACGAAGGCGCATGACCGCGAGGAGAGAGCGGCCTGTGGGCTGGCCGATCGCGCCGGTGAGGCGGTCCAGGTAGATCGCGAGGATGACGACGGCGAGCCCGGCCTCGAACCCGAGGGCGACATCGACCCGGGAGATCGAAGCCACGACCTCCCGGCCGAGGCCTCCGGCGCCGACGAGACCAGCGATGACCGCCATGGACAGTGCCAGCATGATCACCTGGTTGACGCCGGCCATGATGGTCGGCAGCCCCAGGGGCAGCTGAATTCCGCGCAGGATCTGTCTCGGCGTGCCGCCGAAGGCCTCGCCGGCCTCCACGGTCTCCTTGTCGACCTGCCGCACGCCCAGCTCGGTGAGCCGCACGCCCGGAGCCATCGCGAAGATGGTGGTGGCGACCACGCCCGGCGCGACACCGATGCCGAAGAAGATCACCACCGGTACCAGGTAGACGAAGGCCGGCATGGTCTGCATGAAGTCCAGCACCGGCCGGACGGCCGCGCTCACGGTGTCGTTGCGGGCGGCCAGGATCCCGATCGGGATACCGATGATGACGGCGATCAGCGTGGAGACGAGTACCAGCCCGAGCGTGTCCATCGCGGGCTCCCACATCTCCATGCTGCCGACGAGCAGCATGCCGAGGAGTGTGAACAGCGCGAATCCCCAGGAGCGCACGAGCAGTGCCAGCACGGTCAACAGCGCCACAGCCACCAGGGGTGGCGGAAGCAGCAGCAGGCTGGTGAGCGTGTCGGCAAGGAAACCCAGCGCCGTGCTGATGGCGTCCAGCACGACGGAGAGGTTCGCCTTGATCCAGTCGATGCCGGTCTCGACGACATCACCGAGCGGGATACGGGGCACCGGGTTCATCAGCGGGCTCCTGCGGTGTCGAGGGGCGTCTCGCCGGCGGCGGCCGGGCCGGCTCCGTTGGTGCCGGTGGGACCCGACAGGGCGCTGAGCAGGGTCACCCGCGGGATGATTCCCTCCAGGCGACCCTGCTCATTCACGACGGCGAGCGGCGCGCGCGTGGCCGCGGCGTGGTGGAACAGGTCCGCCAGCGGCGTGTCCGGGCTCACGCCGGTGACGTTGTCGCTGCTGACCGGCAGTCGTTCGGCGCCGTCCCGGACCGCGTCGGCGACGTCGTCCTCCCAGACCAGGCCCTGGACCCTGCGGTCTCGGCCGACCACGAAGAGCGAGGACACCTGGTGCTCGCGCATCAGCTTGTGCGCCGCCTTGGGGCCGGACTCGGGCCCGACCACCGCCACCGGCCGCACCATCACGGCGTCAGCGGTGAGCACCCGACTGCGGTCCACGTCCGCGACGAACTGGGCCACGTAGTCGGTTGCCGGCTCGTTGAGAATCTGCTCGGCGGTGCCGACCTGGACGACCCGGCCGTCGCGCATCATCGCGATCCGGTCGCCGAGCCGCATCGCCTCGTTGAGATCGTGGGTGATGAACAGGATGGTCTTGCCCAGCTCGGACTGCAGCTCCAGGAGCTGATCCTGCATCTCTTTGCGGATGAGGGGATCCAGCGCGCTGAACGCCTCGTCCATCAGCATCACGTCGGTGCCGGCGGCCAGCGCCCGGGCAAGTCCGACGCGCTGACGCATACCGCCGGAGAGCTGAGACGGCAGGGAGCCGCCCAGCCCTTTGAGGCCCACCATGCCGAGCGCTTCTTCTGCGCGAGCCTCGCGATCCGCCTTGGACACTCCCCGAAGCTCGAGAGCGTAGGCGGCGTTCTCGCCCACGGTCCGGTGCGGCAGCAGGGCGAAGTGCTGGAAGACCATGCTGACCTTGTTGCGGCGGACCTCGCGGAGGCCGGCGGCGGACAGGTGGGTGACGTCCTGGCCGTCGAGCTCGACGGTGCCGTCGGTCGGCTCCAGGAGGCCGTTGACCATCCGGATCAGTGTCGACTTGCCGGATCCGGACAGGCCCATGACGACGAAGGTCTCGCCCCGCTGCACCTCGAAGGTCGCGTCGATGACCGCCGCAGTCCCAAGTCCCTTGAGCTCGTCGCGGCTCGCACCGCCCTTCAGGCGCTTGACCGCCTCGTGTGGCCGGCGGCCGAAAACCTTGTAGACGTGTTCGGCGCTTATGGCGCTCACATTCACCTCGACGTTCGCTCGTCGCGAGACGCGGCACGGTCGTGCGCGTCTGTGGGTCCCCGGTCCGGGACACATGCGACCGCGGTGATCAGGGTGATCTGGTCTGCGGACGTGTCCCGGTAGATGCTTGTTCGCCGTTCACCATGGCATCAAGTGCCGTCGGGGCGCATCAATGCCTGTGCATGGAAACCAGCGCCCTCATCCGTACCTTTGCGCGGGCTACCGCGGGAAATCCCCCGTCGGAGCCGCTGGGATCGTTATGGGGTTGTAACCAGCGCTTTACCCGCGCTTGCCCCCTACGTGAGGTACTTCACCCACTATCGCACGTCATGCCTGCACCTGTGAAATCACCCGTCGGCCCACGATTCGCGACGTCGGGAGCGGCTTCGGTCCAAGCCGCTCGCCGCCCCGCTCGCCGTCGTGCTGCGGTACTCCACCCGGAGGGTGACGTGCCGAGCCGGCGGCAGAACTATCCTGGGCGGTCATGGCCACCGATGTGTTTCCCGGCCGGCTCACCGCCTGGCTCAACGATCCCGTCGAGCCGAGCTGGGAGCGTCCGAGCCCGACCGCGACGCAGCTGCGCCGCGACGTCCTGGGTGCGGCTGTCTTCCTCGTCGCGGCACTGGCCATGGTCGTCCTCACGAAGAGCATCGGCATGCGCATGGACGGCGAGGCGGATTGGCGCGCCTACGTGGCCACCGCCCTGATGATCGCACCGCTCGCGGTCCGACGGCGCTACCCGAACAGCGTCCTGCTGGTCTCCAGCGGCCTGTTCCTCGGACTGTCGTACCTCAGCCCCGAAGCGAGCATGCAGCTACCGTTCCAGGTCGCCTACTTCGCCGCCCTGTACACCGCGATCGCGTGGGCCCAGGACCGTCGGGTGCTGTGGATGGCGCTGGCGCTCGTCCTGCTCACCATGGCCCTGTGGATCGTCGTCTCCTACACCGGGGCGAACACCGCCCAGCAGTACGGCTTCGGCAGCAGCGAGGCCGCCGACGGGCCCATCGGCGAGCTGACCGCAGGCGTGCTGTACGGGGCGGCGATGAACCTCGCCTACTTCGGCGGTGCCATCCTCGTCGGCCGGGCCTCCTGGCGCTCGGCCCTCCAGCGGGCGCGGCTGGTCGGCCAGACCGAGCGGCTCCGCGAGCAGACGAGCGAGCTCGCCCGCCGCGCTGTCGTCGACGAGCGTCTGCGCATCGCTCGGGAGCTGCACGACGTCGTCGCCCACCACGTCGCGGTCATCGGCATCCAGGCGGGCGCCGCCCGCCGGGTGCTCGGCAAGGACCTCGACGCCGCGACCGAGGCCCTGCGCACGGTGGAGGGCTCCAGCCGCGACGCGGTGGGGGAGATGCGATCGCTCCTCGGGGTGCTTCGCAGCGAGACGGACACAACCCGCGACCGATCCCCGGAACCCGCGCTGGCCGACCTCGCCTGCCTGAGCGACGAGTACCGCGAGTCCGGTCTGGACGTCGACCTCCAGCGCGTGGAGGAGACCGAGGGCGACCTGGAGCACGTGCCCGCACCGATGGCCCTGTCCCTGTACCGAACCGTGCAGGAGTCCCTCGCGAACGTGGTCCGCCACTCCACCGCCTCGCACGTGCTCGTGACGCTGCGCACCGGTGGGGCTACCGAGGACGGTCCGGGGTGGGTCGAGGCCGAGATCGTCGACGACGGACGGTCGCGGCCCGGCACCGAGGGCTCCGGCTACGGTCTGCGCGGGATCCGCGAGCGGGTCTCCCTGCACGGCGGGGACGTCGAGATCGGGCCGAGACGTACCGGCGACGGGTGGCGCGTGCGCGCGCGGTTCCCGCTGCGCGCCCGCGAGCCCGTGCTTTCCGCCTGACCAGGCCCGCCTGACACATCCGTGAGAGCAGGACGAGAAGAGAACCCATGACATCCCCCGTGCGTGTCCTCATCGCCGACGACCAGGCACTCGTGCGCTCGGGCTTCGCCATGGTCCTGTCCGTCGAGGACGACATCGAGGTGGTCGGCCAGGCGTCCGACGGCGCACAGGCCCTCGACGCGCTCGCGGCCACCCCGGCGGACATCGTGCTGATGGACGTGCAGATGCCGCTGATGGACGGCATCACGGCCACCAAGCAGGTGGTCGACCAGGACCTCGCCAAGGTCATCATCCTGACCACGTTCGACCGCGAGGACTACCTCTTCGACGCGCTCGCCGCGGGCGCGAGCGGGTTCCTGCTGAAGAACGCGGACCCCGAGGACCTGGTGGAGGCCGTCCGCGCCGTCGCGGACGGTCATGCGCTGCTCGCCCCCGAGGTCACCGTGCGGGTCATCTCCCGCCTGGTGCAGCAGAACGGGTCCGCGTCGGGAGTGCCGACGGCGCCGCCGCCTGTGCGCGAGGCACCGGGCCCCGCCGCGGCGCCCTCGACACCCGCGGGCACGGCACCCGCCGCCCAAGCGGTCCCGGGGGCCCGAACGAGCCCCGCGGCCGGGACCGGCTCCGCCGAGGCCACGGCGCCCGGCGGGACGGAACAAACCTGGACCGGCTCGACGGCGGCGCCCCCGGCGGAGGCCGCCGTCCGGGCCCTGACGGCCCGCGAGCGCGAGGTGCTCGCCCTGATGGCCGAGGGCCTGTCCAACAACGAGATCGCCGACACCCTCTTCCTCGGCGAGTCGACGGTGAAGACACACGTCTCCCACATCCTCACCAAGACCGACTCCCGCGACCGGGTGCAGGCCGTCGTCCTGGCTCACCGGGCCGGCCTCGCCGCGCGAGCCTGAGTCCCCGACGTCGACGCCGGCCGAGGGCGAGGGTCCACGCCGGAGCTCATCCCCGGGGTGGAGGTCCTGGCCGGGGCCGCCCGGTGGCGATTCACCCCACGGACCGATGTATCCGGACCGTGTCCTTCCTAGTGTCGTGACCAGTCGAGAAGGAAGGACTCACGATGGAGTCAGCACGCGCGCTGGAGGTCATGGACCTGACCCGGCGCTTCGGGGAGAAGACCGCCGTCGACGCGGTCTCGTTCGCCGTCGAGCCGGGAAAGCTGACCGGGTTCGTGGGTGCCAACGGGGCCGGCAAGACCACCACGATGCGCATGATCATGGGCATCCTCGCCATCCATGACGGCGAGGTCCGCTGGGACGGGCGCGCCATCACCGGCCGGGACCGTGCTCGCTTCGGCTACATGCCCGAGGAGCGGGGCCTGTACCCCAAGCAGCCCGTCGTCGACCAGCTCGTCTACCTCGGCCAGCTGCGTGGCATGACCCGCCGCGACGCCGCCGCCGAGGCCACCCGGATCCTCGAGCGGTTCGAGCTCGGCGGGCGGCTGCACGACAAGCTGGAGTCGCTCTCCCTGGGCAACCAGCAGCGCGTCCAGGTCGCGGCGTCCCTCCTGCACGGCCCGAGCGCGCTCATCCTCGACGAGCCGTTCTCCGGCCTGGACCCCGTGGCGGTCGACTCCATGGTGGACCTCCTGCGCGAGCACACCCGCAACGGTGTCCCGGTCCTGTTCTCCTCCCACCAGCTCGACCTCGTCGACCGCATCTGCGACTCGTTGGTGATCCTGGCCGGGGGCCGCGTGCGGGCCGCCGGGAGCAGTGACGAGCTGCGGGCCAGCGGCCCGCGCAACTACCGGTTGAGCACCGCCGCCGACGTGGGATGGGTGCGCGAGGAGGCCGGCGTGGACGTCGTCGACGTCGAGGGGACCAGCGCCGTCGTCCGGTTCGACGACGACGCCTCCCGTGACCGGGTCGTGCGCCGAGCCGCCGAGCGGGGGCTGACCGAGTTCACTCCGCTCGTGCCGACCCTGTCCGAGATCTACCGAGAGGCCGTCCGATGACCGTCACCGCTCCCGAGCACAAGACCGCAGCTCCCGCCGCCGAGTCGGCCGGAGCCGTGCCGCGACCGTGGCTGGTCGTCGCCGTCCGCGAGGTGGTGGTCAAGCTCCGCGACCGGAACTTCATCATCTCGACGCTGGTCTCGATCCTCATGATCGCCGCAGGCGTCGGGATCTCGGCCTACTTCGGTGCACGGACCACCGAGCACACCGTCGGCGTCGTAGGCGACACGGGCCAGGAGATCGTCGAGACGGCGGACGAGACGGTCGTCGACGGCGACTCGGTAACGGCGAGGCGGTACGCCGACGCCGCCGAGGCCCGGGCCGCCGTCGAGGCCGAAGAGGTCGACGTCGCGCTGCTGCCGGCAGACGGCAGCTGGACCGTCGTCGGTCTGTCGGACGTCGGCAGCGACATCGAGCGTCTGCTCCGCGACGCGGTGGCCGCCGAGGTCCTCGAGCGGAACGCCGAGGAGGCAGGCACCTCCACCGAGGAGCTGACCGCGGGCTCCGACGTCGCGGTCGAGCTGCTCGAGGGTGACGCCGAGAACGCGCTGCTCAAACGGATCGTCGGGTTCGCGTTCGCCTTCCTCTTCTACATGGCGGCGATCGTCTTCGGCATGACCATCGCGACCTCCGTGCTGGAGGAGAAGCAGAACCGCGTCGTCGAGATCCTCGCCACCGCCATCCCGATCCGCCAGCTCCTCTACGGCAAGGTCGTCGGCAACTCGGCGCTGGCGCTCGCCCAGATCGCGCTGTACGCCGTCGTCGGACTCGTGGGCCTGAACTTCACCGACGTGGTGGCGGACGTCGGGTTCATCGTGGGCGCCGCCGGTTGGTTCGTCGTCTTCTTCGTGGTCGGCTTCTTCGCCCTGGCAGCGGTGTTCGGCGTCATCGGATCACTGGCCAGCCGGACCGAGGACCTCAACTCGAGCACCGGCCCGGTGATGATGGTGATCATGGCGGCGACGTTCATCGGCATCTTCGCCACCGGCACGTTCCTGACCGTGGCGTCGTTCGTGCCGATCGTCTCCTCGGTGGCCATGCCGGTCCGGATGCTCGGCGGCGACGTGCCCGTGTGGCAGCCGATCGTCGCGCTGCTGCTGAACCTCGTCGCGGCGTACGGCCTCGTGCGGTTCGGCGAGCGGATCTACCAGCGTGCCGTGCTGCAGGGAGGCACGGCGCTCAGCTGGCGTCAGGCCCTCAAGCTCGAGGCCTGAGCCCACAGACGGCGGACGCACCCGCACGCACCGGCGGGTGCGTCCGCTCCGCTCGCTCACACCACCTGTCGTGAGATGTCAGTACCTCGGTGAGACGTCAGTGCCTCGGTGAGGTGCCAGCCTGCCGGTCGGTGCCGCTCGCTCACCAGGCGGGGACGAGGCCGATGCGCTCCCGGTGGAGCGTCTTGAGGAACAGCGGATCGTGCAGCAGTCGCAGCTCCCACACCCGCTTGCGCCCCTCCGCGGCGTCGAGGCGGCCGGCGGCCGATGCCGGCGCAGGGTGCAGGACCAGCTCGGAGACGCCGTCAGGCAGCGCGCGCAGCTGGCCCAGGACCAGGGCGCGCAGCTGGCCGTAGCTCACCAGCATGCGGCCGGGCAGCCAGGTGCTGACCAGAGTCTCCGGCAGGCTCAGCCCCAGGTCGAGGGCGGCCCCGACCGCCTCGTCGTAGCGACGGCGCAGCCGGCCGCGCAAGCCGACGTCGACCAGGCGGGGGAGCCGGCGCGGCAGCCGGAAAGCGAGGGACTGCTCGGCGCAGAATCTCAGCGCCGCCGAGAGGCCGCGCCGGCCGTAGAGGCTGCCGGAGTGCGAGTCCAGGCCCGTGGGCCGCAGCCCGTACTCGTGCATCCAGAACAGCTGCGCCCGCATCTCCCTCCGCAACTCGGCGGGCTCGCCCGCGCCGTGGATCCGGGAGGGGAGGATGTGGAAGGTGCCGTCACCGTCCGTCAGCGACGCCACGTCGGTGGCGAGCGGGCGCCACGGTGGCAGCTCGCGGGCGCTGGTGAGCGTGACGTGCAGCCGCGGGTCCGCGACACCAGCGGCACGCACCCGGTCGACGGCGTCACGGGCGCCAGGTGCGACGGGCATCAGGGTCGTCGAGGTGATCCGGCCGCGCGCGGCCAGGTCGACGATGGCCTCGTTCGTGCGCGGGCCGAGGCCCAGGTCGTCGGCAGTCACTACCAGACGTCTTGACATGGGCTCTCTCCTCGCTCGCAGATTACGTCACCCTCGCCCGGCCGGCACCCGGACGGTCCAGCGACCGTGCGGCGGTCCACAGCGGCCGGTGTGCGTCACCGGCCGGTGCGCACTCACCAGCGCGAGCACTCACCGGCCGGTGAGCACGCGACCGATCTCGACCTGGAACTCGCGGACGTGCTCGCGTGCGGTCGCCGCGGCGCGCGCGGCGTCGCCCGCACCGACGGCGAGCAGCAGGTCGCGGTGCTCCCTGACGGCATCGTCGAGGTGCCCCACGCGGTCCAGTCCCAGGAACCACAGCCGCAGGCTGAGGACGAGGTACTCCTCGAGCGTGCGGGCGAGGTACCGGTTGCCGGCCGCCTCGTGCACGAAGCGGTGCACCCGCTGGTCCAGCCGGATCAGCTGCCGCGGGTCCTCGGACACCCGGTCCACCTCGACGATCAGCTCCTCCAGACGCTCGATCCGGCGTGCGGCCGGCTCGGCCGCCCGATACCCGCCGGATCCTCCGACCCGATGCGCGGCGAGCCGGGCGGCGGCGGGCTCGAGCTCCAGCCGCACCTCGGAGATGCTCGCCAGGTCTCGTACGTCGACGTTCGAGACGACCATCCCGCGGCGCGGCCAGATCGTGATCAGCCCGTCGTCGGCGAGGCGCCGCAGCGCCTCCCGGACGGGCGTGCGACCCAGGCCGAGCCGAGCCATCAGGTCGGGCTCGCGCACCGGCGCCCCGGGCGCCAGCGCCAACGTCACGACGAGGTCGCGGATCAGGTAGTAGGCGATGTCGGACCGGCTGGCCGTCGGGGCACCGTCCGGCACGAGCACCGTGAGGTTGTCGGGCATCGTCGTCGGCGCTGGTTCGGTCGTGGGCATGGTCACCGCTCCAGGTCTGATATATCGTCAGGATATCAGCGCCCCTTCACCGCGGAGCGGAGGCGGAAATGAGTGATCTCCCCGAGCGAGCAGACGTCGTCGTCATCGGAGCCGGGATCGTGGGTAGTTCCCTGGTCCGTCACCTCGCCGAGCTGGGCCGGCGCGATCTGCTGCTGATCGACAAGGGCCCGCTCCCCGAACCCGGAGGTTCCACCGACCACGCGTCCAACTTCGTCTTCCCGGTCGACCACTCCAAGGAGATCACCGAGCTGACCCTGGACTCGATGCGCCAGTACGCCGAGCTCGACGTCCTGACCACGTGCGGCGGCATCGAGGTCGCCCGCAGCGAGGAGCGGCACCAGGAGCTGAGGCGCCGCCTGACCTCGTCCCTGGCGTGGGGCGTCGAGGCCGAGCTGATCGGTCCGGCTCGGATCAAGGAGCTGGTCCCCTGGATCCGCGAGGACCTGCTGCGCGCCGGTTTCCACACGCCCACCGGCGCCATCGTCGACCCCGTGCGCGCGGGCGAGCTCATGCGCCGCCACGCGATCGACCGTGGCGCACTCACCGTCGCGGACGGGACCGAGGTCACCGGCATCGACACCGTCGAGGGTCCGGACGGGCGGCCTCGCGTCACCGGGATCCGCACCAGCCGCGGCCGGGTCGCCACTGAAACCGTCGTGGTGGCCTGCGGCGTGTGGAGCCCCGCCGTCGCCGCGCTCGCGGGCGCCCGCATCCCGCTCACCCCGGCGGTGCACCAGATGATGGATGTCGGTCCGATCCCCGAGCTGGCCGCCACGGACTCCGTCATCAGCTTCCCGCTGGTGCGGGACATGGACGAGAAGATGTACGAGCGCCAGCGCGGGGCCGACCTGGAGGTGGGCTCGTACGCGCACCGCCCGATCCTGCACCGTCCGCTCGAGATCCCGCCGCTCGGCGTCGGCCCGCAGACCTCGCCGACGCGGATGCCCTTCACCGAAGCGGACTTCGTGCCGCAGCTGCGCGCCGCGCGTCAGCTGTTCCCCTCGCTGCTCGACCGCGACGACGTCCGGACGACGGACGCGATCAACGGCCTGCTCTCCCTCACCCCGGACGGTTCGCCCGTGCTCGGCGAGACGCCCGAGGTCCGGGGCCTGTGGTCGGCGGCCGCGGTGTGGATCAAGGAGGGCCCGGGCGTGGGCCGTGCCGTGGCGGAGCTGCTCACCCACGGCATCAGCGAGATCGACGTCCACGGCGCGGACATCGCCCGGCTCTACCCCCACCAGCGCACCGAGCACCACGTCCGCGCCCGCGCCGCCGAGGGCTTCCCGAAGATCTACGGGATCAGCCATCCCCGCGAGCAGTGGGAGTCCAACCGCCCGATCCGCACCAGCCCGTTCTACCCCCGTGAGGCGGACCTCGGCGCGGTGTTCTTCGAGGCCGGCGGCTGGGAGCGACCGCAGTGGTACGGCGCCAACGACGCCCTGCTCGCCGAGTACGGCGACCGCACGGCCGACCGGCAGCACGAGTGGGACGCCCGGTGGTGGTCACCGATCATCGAGGCCGAGCACCTGGCGATGCGGGACCGGGCGGCCCTGTTCGACCTCTCCGGGTTCGCCGTCTTCGACATCACGGGCCCCGCCGCCCTCGACTACCTCCAGCGGCTGGCCATGGCGCAGGTCGACCGGCCCGTCGGACGGGTGATCTACACACCGCTGCTCGACCCCGAGGGCGGCTTCCGGGCGGACCTGACGATCGTCCGGCTGGGGGAGCACCGGTACCGGGTGATCACCGGAGCGGCCGACGGACCCCGCGACCTCGCGTGGTTCAGGGGTCACCTGCCGGAGGACGGCTCGGTGACGCTGACGGACCTCACGTCGGCCACCTGCGCGCTCGGCCTGTGGGGGCCGCGGGCGCGCGACATCGTCTCCGCGCTGACCGACGACGACCTCTCCACCGACGCCTTCGGGTTCGCCACCGCGCGCGAGGTGGTGCTGGCGGGCATCCCGACGCTGATGGTGCGGATCTCCTACGTCGGCGACCTCGGCTGGGAGATCCACCTGCCGACCGAGCACGGGCTGCCGCTGTGGGACGCGCTGTGGGAGGCCGGGCGGCCGCACGACCTGGTCGCCGCGGGCGGCGGTGTCTACGGCACCACCGGACGCCTGGAGAAGGCGCATCGGCTGATGGGATCGGAGCTCACCGCCGACTACGACCCCGTCGAAGCCGGGCTGGCCCTCCCACGCGTCAAGGACGCCGACTTCGTGGGCCGGGAGGCCTACGTCGCCGCCCGCGACCGCAAGCCCGCGGCGATCTTGTGCACCCTCGCCCTCGCCGACGGCGTGACGCGGTACCCGACGGGGCACGAACCGTTGCTGACGGCGGACGGGGAGCCGATCGTCGACGGCCGTGGTCGCCGTTCGTACGTCACCAGCGCGGGACCAGGGCCGTCGCTGGGCAAGTACCTGCTGCTCGGGTATCTGCCGCCCGCGTACGCCGCGGAGGGCACGCGGCTCACCGTGGACTACCTGGGCGAGCGGCTCCCGGTCGATGTGCTCACGGTCGGCCGCAGCGCACCGTTCGACCCGGACCACAGCCGACTGAAGGCCTGAGCCCGAGTCGCTGCCCCGGGCTGGCTCAGCCCGCACCGGAGCCGAGTCGGCGCGAGATCTCGCCGGCGCCCCGCAGCACCGCGTCGCGGACCCGAGGAAACTCCTCCTCCGTGAGGCGGTAACCCGGCCCGGCGGCGCTGAGCGCGGCGATCACGGCGCCGGTGTGGTCACGGATCGGGGCGGCCACCGCGCGCAGACCCTCCTCGTACTCCTCGTGCGCGTAGGCGTAACCCTGCTCGCGCACCTCCTGCAGCGCCCGCCGCAGCTCGGTCGCCGTCGTGATCGTCCGGTCGGTGAACCGCTCCAGCCGCCTGGCCAGCAGGAGGCGCTGCTCCGCCTCCGGCACGAACGCCAGCAGGACCTTGCCGTTGGAGGTGGCGTGCGGGGGCGTCCGCTGACCGATCCAGTTGCGGGTCGCGACGGTGGTCGACCCCTCCGCCTGGCACACGTTGACCGCCATCCCGGAGTGCAGCATCGCCACGTTGCACGTCTCGTCCAGCTCGACGGCGAGCTGGTTGCACACCGGCTGCGCCTCCACGGCCAGGCTCAGCCGGCCGGCGGTCGCCCCGGCCAGGCGCAGGCAGCCGACGCCGAGGCGGTAGCGGCCCTGGCCCTCGGGTGGCTCGACGAGGTCGTGGCTCGAGAGCACCTCGACGAGTCGGGAGACCGTCGACTTGTGGACCCCGAGCTCCGCGGCCAGCTGGCCGAGCGAGGCCTCGTTCTCGCGGGCGAGGATCTCGAGCACGCGCAGGGCACGGTCGACGGACTGGACCGGACGATTCGGTCGCTCTGTGTCGACGCTCATGCCCCCGACCCTAAGCCCGGTACGCCGTCGTCCGTGGCCATTTGCCGTTGCGCTATGCGCAACCCATTGCGCAGAGCGCAACCCACTGTTAGGAAGGGGGTGATGTGAATCACCATTGGCAGGAGCTCACGATGCCCATCAACCCAACGCCCCAGGTCCTCCTCTACCCACGCATCCGCAAGTCCCCCTTCTTCCACGCCTCACGCCAGCACGGCGTGGCCATGTACAGCGTCTACAACCGCACGTACCACGCCCGGAACTACGGCGATCCCATCGGCGAGTACTGGGCTCTGCTGACCGGCGTGACCCTGTGGGACGTCGGCGTGGAGCGTCAGATCGAGATCACCGGGCCGGACGCGTTCGACTTCACGAACTACCTCGTCACCCGTGACCTCAGCCGGTGCGACGTCGGCCAGTGCAAGTACGTCTTCCTCACCGACGACGACGGCGGGATCCTCAACGACCCGGTGCTGCTGCGGCTCGGCGAGAATCACTTCTGGCTCTCCCTCGCCGACAGCGACATCCTGCTGTGGGCGCGTGGGGTCGCCCACGGCTCCGACTTCGACGTGCAGATTCACGAGGCGGACGTCGGCCCGGTCCAGGTCCAGGGGCCGAAGTCGGTCGACGTCATGAGTGACCTCTTCGGGCCCAGCGTGCTCGAGATCGACTACTACCGGCTGCGCGAGTACGAGCTCGACGGGATGCACCTGGTGGTCTCCCGCACCGGGTACAGCGGCGAGGCCGGGTTCGAGATCTACGTCAAGAACGCCAGCCGGGACGGCGTCCGGCTCTGGGAGCGCGTGTGGGAGGCCGGTCGTCCCTACGACATGCGGCCGATCGGTCCCTGCCACATCCGCCGGATCGAGGCCGGCATGCTCGCGCACGGCGCGGACATCACCTTCGGCACGAACCCGTTCGAGATCGGGATGGGCTACGACTGGATGGTCAACCTCGACCAGGACGCCGACTTCATCGGCAGGGCCGCGCTCCAGCGGATCAAGGACGAGGGCGTCCACCGCCGGATGGTGGGCGTCGAGATCGCCGGCGAGCGGCTCGGGAGCTACGTCGACGGCTCGATGATCGAACCGTTCGAGGTGTCCGTCGACGGCGCGGTGGTCGGCGAGGTGACCTCGGCGTGCTGGTCGCCACGGCTGGAGAAGAACATCGGCCTGGCGATGCTGCCCGTCGAGCTCGGTGAGGTCGGCACGGAGGTCGCGGTGACCACCCCGGCCGGGCGGGTCTCCGCCGTCGTCGTGCCCAAGCCGTTCGTGGACCCGACCAAGGAGCGGCCCAAGCAGAGTCTCCGGCTTGGTGGTGTCGACGCCGTCCCGGCCGGTGCGAGCGCCCAGAACGGCGCGAACGGCGCGAACGGCGCGCCGGTCGGCGACCGCTCGAGCAGCGAGGCGGCGCCGGCGCTCAGCGGTCACTAGCTCGGCCCAGGGTGACTGGGGCTCCGGGGCGGCGCGCATGCGCCGCCCCGGTCCCTATGTCTCGCCCACCTGGTGGGGCAGCCGCGCGACGCGTGCCGCCTCGACCTCGTCGCGCTGCTTCGTCCGGAGACCCGTGGCGTACTCGCGGTCGCGCCGCGTCACCAGCACGGCAGCGAGGAACCGCTCCGGGTGCGTGCCCCAGGGCGGGGGAGGTGAGACGAGCGGCTCGACGCGGGCCGCCAGGTTCCGCGCCATCTCCGCCCGGGCGCCCGGTTCCATCGAGCCGGTGCGGCCCAGGAACCGGCGGGCCGCGAGCCCGAGGCCGTCGGGCAGGGCGCGGATGTCGGCGGACGAGGCCCAGTCGGCCAGCTCCGGCGGCATGATCAGCGGCGGCTGCCGGCGTTCGTCGCCACGCACCCGCACGGCGTAGGTGCCGGCGAGGATGTCGCCGACGCGCTTGCCGCGGCGGGTCAGGGCCGCGGTGATCACGGCGGCGCACCCGGCGGTCATCCACAGGTCGCCGATGCCGACGAGCGCGCGCACGAGGGCGTGACGGAACCGGATCGGGCCGCCGTCGTCGCGCACCACGCGGATGCCGGTGGCGAGCTTGCCGAGCGACCGGCCACGGGTGAGGGTCTCTACGACGACGGGCGTGAGGACGAGGATGGTCGCGATGAAGACGACGCTCACGGTGCCCTGCTGCGCCGGGTTGAGCTGGCTGAGGAGCGGTTCGCCGACGAGCAGCAGGAGGTAGCCCGCCGTCGCGGTCACCGCGGCGTCGAGGACCGCGCCGACCGCCCGGACACCCACCGACGCCGGACGTGACTCGAGCGCCACGGCCTCGCCGGTGACGATCAGGTCGTCCTGCAGGCGTGCGTTCACCAGCGCCGCCTGGGGACCGGACGCGTGACTGCTCACATGTGCGAGGCTACCGCCGTGGACACGGACGCCTTCGCCGCCGTGCACGAGCCCGAGTGGCGGCGCCTCGAGGAGCTGACCGGCCAGCGCCGGCTGACGGGACCCGAGGCCGACGAGTTGGTGCGCCTGTACCAGACCACCGCGGGGCACCTGTCCACGCTGCGGAGCTCGGCTCCGGACCCGCACCTGGTCAGCCGGCTCTCGGTGCTGCTCGGACAGGCGCGCGGACGAGTCGCCGGCACGCACGAGCTGCGGCTCTCCGACGTCGTGCGGTTCTTCGCCGTCTCCGTGCCCGCCGCGTTCTACCGGGTGCGGTGGTGGACCGTCGTCGTCGCCACCCTGTGGATCGCGCTCGGTGCGGTCGTGGCCGTGCACACCGCCAGGACGCCGGAAGCCATGGCCCAGCTCGGCACTCCCACCCAGCTCGAGCGCTACGCGCGCGACGCGTTCGCCGCCTACTACAACAACTACCCGGCGCCCGACTTCGCGGCACAGGTGTGGACGAACAACGCGTGGATCGCGGCCCAGTGCATCGGTCTCGGCATCACCGGCGTCTTCCCGCTCTACGTGCTCTACCAGAACGCCGTCGGCGTGGGCCAGACGGCCGCGATCATGGACGTCTACGGCGACCTCGACGTCTTCTTCGCGCTCATCCTTCCCCACGGGCTCATGGAGCTCACCGCCGTCTTCGTCGCGGGCGGCACCGGGCTGAAGCTGTTCTGGACCCTCGTCGCGCCCGGCCGGCGCACCCGCGGCTACGCCCTCGCGCAGGAGGGACGCTCGCTCGTCACCGTGGCTGTCGGTCTGGTCGTCGTCCTCGGTGTCTCCGGGCTCGTCGAGGGCTTCGTCACCGGCTCGTTCCTGCCCACCTGGGCCGAGCTGACCATCGGCGCCCTCGTGCTCGGCGCCTACTGGACCTACACGCTCGTGCCGGGCCGCCGCGCGGTCAGGGCGGGCGAGACCGGCGACCTCGAGCAGGACCTCGCCGGACACACCCTCGCCCAGGCCGGCTGAGGCCGGCTGAGGCCGGCTGAGTCCGGCGCAGGCGTGCGCACCCACGGCAGTCGGCACGCACGGGAGTCGGCGACGGCGGCCGGCCCGTCTGCGCCGGTGGTGAAATCACATCGTGAGGCGGCGGTCCGCTGCCGTATTCTGGAGGGTCGGCGTTCGCGCCGTCCGTTCGGACAGACCTATCAGACGCACACCCAGACGGGGAGGATCGACCGTGGCCGGCACCAAGGCACCCGGGGCCAAGAAGCCCACCGCGGCGCAGCGGGCCAAGGCCGAGGCCGATGCGCGCAAGGTGATCGCCCGCAACAAGAAGGCGCGTCACGACTACCACATCGACGAGACGTTCGAGGCCGGGATCGCCCTGACCGGCACCGAGGTCAAGGCTCTCCGGATGGGGCGAGCCTCCCTGATCGAGGGATGGATCGAGGTCACCGGCGGGGAGGCGTGGCTGCACAACGTGCACATCCCGGAGTACTCCCAGGGCTCGTGGACGAACCACGGCCCCCGACGCAAGCGCAAGCTGCTGCTGCACAAGGATGAGATCGTCAGGCTCGGGTCGAAGTCGCGCGAGAAGGGGCACACGGTCGTGCCGCTCGAGCTCTACTTCACCAAGGGCAAGGCCAAGGTGGAGATCGCGCTCGCGCGAGGCAAGCAGGAGTGGGACAAGCGGGAGACGTTGCGCCGCAAGCAGGCCGAGCGTGAGGCGCAGGCCGCCATGAGCCTGCGCCGACACATGTAGCGGCCTCCGGACTCGTGGTCGCCGGTCCCGCGGGGGCCCCGGCGGCACGCCGCCGAGACCGACGACCCCGTCCGATACGTTTTGGCCGTGAGAACATCCGCGCCGACCGCCTCCACGTCCGCTTTCGGCCTGCGTACGGTGACGCGGTCACTCGCCCTGGCGGCCCTCCTCCTGGTCGGACTGGCCGCCGGTGTCCTGACCGCCCCACCGGCCGGCGCGGACGAGGACGCCGTCGGCCGCATCTCGCGGATGGACATCACCGCAGACCTGGCCGCGGAAGGGGGCGAGGCCCGCGTCGTCCTCAACCTCGAGCTCGACCTGGGATCCGAGGAGGCCCACGGGCCGTATCTCGTCCTCGCCGAGCTGCAGGAGATCGTCGGCGACCCGAACCACTACCGGCGCCTCGACGTCCGTGACATCTCCGCCTCGTCCGAGACCGCACCGGACGATCTGCGGGTCGAGCGCGAGGACGGCGCGGTGCAGGTATACATCGGCGACGAGGACACCGAGATCACCGGCGCACACACCTACCGCGTCGAGTACACGATCACCGGGCTGATCAACCCCGACGTCGATGGCACCGACGAGCTCTACTGGAACGTCATCGCACCCGGCGGCTTCGAGATCCCGATCGACGACGTCACGGTCGCCGTCACCGGTCCCGCGACCCCCACCGCCGGCGCCTGCTACGTCGGCAGCACCGGCTCCGACCGGGAGTGCGCAAGCCTGACCACCACCGGTGACACCGTCGAGGCGGCACAGCCGCAGCTGGACGACGGCGAGGGGCTCAGCCTCGTGGTCGGCTGGCCGGCGGGGACGTTCACCGGCGCGGAGCCGGAGCTGGTCCACCGGTACACCGCGAGCAACGTCCTGCAACTCACGCCGCTCACCGGCTCCGTCACCGGCCTTGCGCTGGTCGCCGGGATCGGCGCCGTCGTGCTGGGCGCACGGATCCGCGGACGCGACCGCGCCTACCTCGGCCTGACGCCGGGACTGGCGCCCCGCCCCGGCGAGGAGGCGCGCACCGGGCCGGCGTCTCGTGGGCCGGCGACCGTGCGGTTCACACCGCCCGACGGCGTCCGGCCGGGCGAGGTCGGCACGCTCGCCGACGAGGTCGCCCACCGGCACGACGTCACCGCCACCATCGTCGACCTCGCCGTACGTGGCTACCTCCGGGTCGAGGAGGTCGCCGATAGCGAAGAAGCCGCCGACGAAGGCGACCAAGACACCGACGCCGACACCAGCACCGACACCGACACCGCCGCCGGCACCGGCACCGGCACTGATGACGGCGAGGCGACCGAGTGGCGGCTCGTCCGCCTCCGCACCGACACCGACGGCCTCGAGCCCTACGAGGCCGCGCTGCTCGACCGTCTGTTCGCCGAGCACGACGCTCCGACGCTCAGCGACCTCGGCGAGGACCTGAGCACCACGCTGACGAGCGCGACCGCCGACCTGTACCGCACCGTCACGGAGCGCGGCTGGTTCCGTGCCGCGCCGCAGAAGGTGCGCACCCGGTGGGTGCTTCGCGGCCTCGCGATCCTCGCCCTCGGTCTCGTCGCCGTCCCGGTGCTCTGGCTCACCCAGACGCCCGTCGTCCTCGCTGTCGCGCCGGTCGGGGTGGGGATCGCCGTCATGATCGGTTCGGCCGCGATGCCCGCCCGGACCGCCGCGGGGACGGCGGTGCTGGCCCAGGCGCTCGGCTTCCGCGAGTACCTGGCGACGGCGGAGGCCGAGCAGATCCGCTTCGAGGAGGGTGCGGACGTCTTCTCGCGGTACCTGCCGTGGGCGATCGTGTTCGGGCTCGCGGACCGGTGGGCGCAGATCGTCTCCGACGCGGCCGCACAGGGCCGCCCGGTGCCCGAGCCCGGGTGGTACGTCGGTCTGCACGGTGCGGCCCTGTGGTCCGGCGGCGACCGCTTCTCCTCCTCGGTCGGCGCCTTCACGGCGGCGGCCACCACCGCCTCCACCGGTGCGGGCGGTTCCTCCGGGTTCAGCGGCTCCGTGGGCGGCGGCGTCGGCGGGATGGGCGGCGGAACCTGGTAGTCGCCGGCCTGCGGACCGACCTGCCGGCCCGGCTGTGCGCCGGCGCGGGGACCGGGTTACGTTGTCATGCGTCCCGTCATCCGCTCGAACTGCCGGAGGTTCCTCGCATGGGTCTGCCGATCAAGCTCAGCCACGTCCCCATCCGTGCCGCCGCCGGCTCGTTCATCCTCAACGCCGGGCTCGGCAAGCGCGAGCTTCCCGAGGACTCCGCCGCCGGCATGCAGTCGATGGGCGCCAACGCCTTCCCGCAGCTCAAGGACGTCTCCCCGAACGACTTCGGCAAGCTGCTGTCCACCAGCGAGATCGCTCTCGGCAGCGCGCTGCTCACCCCGTTCGTGCCCAGCTGGCTCGTGGGGCTCGGCCTCGCCGGGTTCTCCGGCTCGCTGCTGCGGATGTACACCAAGACGCCCGGCCTCACCGAGGAGGGGTCGAAGGTCAAACCGACCTCCGAGGGCACGCCGATCGCCAAGGACGTCTTCCTGCTCGGCATCGCCCTGACGCTGATCCTCGACGACCTCGTCTCCCGCAAGAAGTAGCAACGGCGGCCGAGGGCGCTCGATGGACCTGGGCCTCTACACCTTCGGTGACCTCGACGCCGGTCCGGGCGCGGCACTGGTCTCGCCCGGTCAGCGGCTGCGCGAGGTCGTCGAACGTGCCGAGCTCGCCGAGCAGGTGGGCCTGGACCACGTCGGCATCGGGGAGCACCATCGCCCCGACTATGCGGTCTCGGCACCGAGCGTGGTGGTCGCCGCGATCCTCGCCCGGACGGGCCGGATCAGCGTGGGCAGCGCGGTCACCGTGCTGTCCACCGAGGACCCGGTGCGGGTCTTCCAGGAGTTCGCCACGATGGACCAGCTCTCCGACGGCCGGGTCGAGCTGCTCGTCGGCCGCGGCTCCTTCATCGAGTCCTTCTCGCTTTTCGGGGCGTCCCTCGAGGACTACGACGCACTCTTCGAGGAGAAGCTCGACCTGCTGCTGCGGCTCGACGGCGGGAACCCCGTCACCTGGTCGGGCCGATTCCGGCCCGGCCTGACGGACGCGGTCGTCCTGCCCCGGCCGACGGACAAGCCGGACGCGGGGGAGCACCTGCGGATCGCCGTCGCCACCGGCGGGTCTCCCGCATCCTCACGTAGGGCGGGTCGGCTCGGCCTGCCCGTCAACTACGCCGTCATCGGTGGTGAGCCGCGCCGGTTCGCCCCACTGGTCGAGCTGTACCGAGAGGCGTACGCCGCGGCCGGCCACCCGAGCGGTGGTGACACGGTCACGGTCTCCGGGCAGGGGTTCGTCGCCGAGACCGACGCCGAGGCGCGCGAGACGTTCTACCCGTACTGGCTGCGGTCGGCCACGAAGATCGCGGACGAGCGTGGCTTCGCCATGCCGAACCGGATCTCCTACGAGGCCCAGTCGCAGCGCCACGGGGCCTTCTTCATCGGATCCCCGGAGACCGTCGCGGAACAGATCGTCACCCTGCACGGTTACCTCGGCCACGACAGGCAGCTGTTCCAGATGGACGTCTCCGGCGTCCCGGACGGCGCGTCGATGCGTGCCGTCGAGCTGCTGGGCCGGGTCAAGGAGCTCGTCGACGCCGAGCTGGCCCGTCCGGCGTGATCCGGATCGCTCGGCGGGGGAATGAACGTGCCGGGGGTGCTGTTCAACCCGTAGCA
This sequence comes from Georgenia halophila, assembly GCF_039541595.1. Taxonomy (NCBI): domain Bacteria; kingdom Bacillati; phylum Actinomycetota; class Actinomycetes; order Allobogoriellales; family Allobogoriellaceae; genus Georgenia; species Georgenia halophila. The sequence goes on from NZ_BAABGN010000028.1 coordinate 39,899, forward strand.
TGGAACAACGGTCCAGCCCTTCAGGGGCAGAACCGCATGCACAACTCCATAGGGGATGATCGGTTTCGACGACGGTCGTCGATCCAGGTGAAGCGGGCCGAGGATGCAGAGTTATCTCGTTAACGCCCTCTGCAAACCAATAGGTGCCGATTCCAAGCGCACCGAGTTCGCCCTCGCCGCCTGAGCGAGTTCTGAACTCCGTCAGCCCGGGTTAGCTCTCGACCCGGTTCCTGGCGTCAGCTAGAGAGCCACTGCTCGTAGTCCTTGTCACCGGGGCTGCGGGAACACTCAGGTGACTGAGCCTGTCAGCGACTTGTCTGCGTGATCGCTGGGGCTGAGAAAATCAGCAGCAGACTGCGCCCGGAGAAGCCCTGTTTCCACGCCGTCGGACGCGGGTTCGATTCCCGCCATCTCCACAACCGGAATTTCGTAGACCTCGGACATCTGTCCGTAGAAGTCGCGGGATCGTGCGAACGAGAGGGCTGGACACCACGGTGTCCGGCCCTCTCGTGCTGCCCCCCGCCCGCCAGGCCGGCCTCGGCGGCGGATCCTCAGCGCCAGACGTCGGCGGCGATGTCGACGACGGAACGCACCTTCGACCACTGCTCGTCCTCGGACAGCACGTTGCCCTCCTCGGTGGAGGCGAATCCGCACTGCGGGCTGAGCGCCAGCTGGTCGAGCGGTGCGAACGCCGTGGCCTCGTCGATGCGGCCCTTGACGTCCTCTGGGTCCTCGAGATCACCGCTCTTGGACGTCACGAGGCCGAGCACGACGGTCTTGTCGCCCTCGGGCAGGTACCGGAGCGGCTCGAAGCCGCCGGCGCGCTCGGTGTCGTACTCGAGGAAGTAGCCGTCGTAGCGGGTCTCACCGAGCAGCTGCTCCGCGACCGGCTCGTAACCGCCGGAGGAGATCCACGTCGACCGGAAGTTGCCGCGGCACACGTGGGTGGTGACCGTCAGGTCCTCGGGCTTGTCGCGCAGCGACTCGTTGAGGAGCGCCGCGTACCGCTCCGCGAGACCGTCGGTGCGGATCCCGCGCGCTGCGGCCTTGCGCATCTCCTCCGGCGAGCACAGGTAGCCCCAGGCGGTGTCGTCCAGCTGGAGGTAGCGGCAGCCGGCGTCGTAGAACGCCGCGATGGCGTCGCGGTACGCCGCCGCGAGATCTTCGACGACGTCCTCGCGGTCGCCGTAGCCGGGCGCGGTGAGGGCGTCCTGCTCGAGCCGGAAGTGCAGCACGGTGGGGGCGGGGATCGAGAACTTCGGCGTGACGTTCGTCCGGTCGCGGAGGAAGCGGAAGTGCTCGACCATCGGGTGCGCCTCCGGGAAGCCGACCCGTCCGGAGACCTGGACGCCGCGGGGCTGCGTCTCCACCCCGGCGAACTGGATGCCGTGGTCGAGGGTGACGACGTCGACGCCGTCGAGCATGCCGAAGAAGTCGAAGTGCCACCATGACCGGCGGAACTCGCCGTCGGTGGCCAGCTGCAGACCGGCGTCCTCCTCCTTCGCGACGAGACGGGCGATCTCGGCGTCCTCGACGCGACGCAGGGCGGCGTCGTCGAGGCGGCCGGCCTCGTGGTCGGCCCGCGCCTGCTTCAGGGCGGGGGGCCGCAGGAAGCTGCCGACGACGTCGGCGCGGTAGGGCGGATCGATGCTCATGCCGGCATGCTACGGGCGCGGCTCGGTGAGACGCGGGGCGGGGAACCGTCCGCCCGCGATGTGGACGCGCGGGCCGCCGTCGTCGGCTGCTTCCCGCCGCGCGGGTGCGAAGGGGTACTGGGACGGCACTCGCAGCTCTGCTGGCGACAGCCGCACGGGTACGCTCGAGCGAGCCCGACCGACGGCCTGTCAACCGGCCCAGCACTCTGGGGGAACCCTTGCTCCGTGTCCTGACCTCCCCGCTGCTCGCGCTCGCCTCGGCGGTGGCGGCGCTCGGGTCGCTCGTCTTCACGTACGTGACCAACCCGTTCTCCCGGTTCACGATCGTCGAGCCCACCTACCGGGCGCGATTCACCGGTGACACGCTGCGGGCGATCGACCGCAACGACCGGCTCGTCGTGCGGCAGGGCCCCTTCTGGCAGCCGCTCGCGGTCTACGCGACCGGGCTCAACGTGCTCAGCACCCGCTACCTGACCTCCCCGCGCTCCCACGCCGACACGGTCGACGGGATCATCGACGACATCCACGCACTCCGGTTCGACCCCCAGCGGCTGCTGCTCATCTCCGGGGACCACTTCAGCGCCCTGTTCGTGCGCAACCTGGGCGTCTTCTACTACCCGATGCTCGACACGGCGATCCCCGGCACCGAGCAGGACTGGCGCGACCGGCAGGCCGTCTACCTCCAGACGCTCGCGCACGCCCTCGGCGTCTTCGACCAGACCGACGAGCTGAGCACCACGATCGTCTCCACGGGCCGCACCGCCGCGACCTGCGTGAACTTCTACCACTATCCCTCGGACACCCTCTACGGGATGCTCTACTCGCTCGCCACGCTGGCCGGCGTCGAGCCCGCGCGCGCGGCGCCGTACGGCGCGGACCGCCACGAGCTCACCACGCAGGACGCCGCCGCGGCCCTGCTCGAGCGCTACGGCGACTCGCTGGCTCGCCACTACCGCACCTACCGTGCGCGGCTGCTCGACGACGAGCGCCTCCTGGTCCGGACCGACATGCGGGTCTCCGGGGCCAAAGACATCACCGAGCGGCGCTCGGCGTTCTTCGACAACGTCGTGCTCTGGAAGACGGCGCAGCTGGCCATGACGCTCGGGCTCACCGACGACGACCCGGAGTTCCTCGCCGCGCTCAAGGCCACCATCCTCGAGACGTTCTGGCTGGAGGAGAAGGGTCACTTCCTCGAGGACCTCTCCCCGGAGTCGCTCGCCGGCAGGTACTACTCCTCCGACTGGCTCATCGTGCTCGCCACCGGCTTCCTCGATCCGGCAGACCCGGCCGAGCGGCACTACTACGCCAGGTCCGTCGACTACATCCGCAGCCACGGCATCGCCGACCCGCTGCCGGTGAAGTACCAGGCCGAGCAGCGGGCGCACCGCCAGGTCCCCGTCGTGCGGCTCGCCGTCGCCTCCTACGGCGGCGACGCCATCTGGAGCTTCTGGGGCATGGAGTACATCAAGACGCTGGTGCTGCTGCACCGGTCCACGGGGGAGGAGCACCATCTCGACGAGGCCGGCCGTCACCTGGACACCTACGCCGACGCCATGGTCGCCAACGGCGGTTTCCCGGAGGTGTACGGCCCCGACGGCGAGATGCTCACCACGCCCTTCTACCGAAGCATCCGCCAGACCGGCTGGGTCATCGGGTTCGAGCAGGCACGCGAGATGTACCGGGCGGCCACCACTCGCTGAACAATGGCCGCCATGACTCGTGGCTTCCTCTCCGACAACGCCTCCGGCATCCATCCGCGTGCGTTGGCCGCGCTCGCCGAGGCGAACGAGGGGCACGCTCCCTCCTACGGCACCGACCGTTGGACCGCCGCCCTCCAGGAGCTCGTCCGGGACATCTTCGGTCCGGACGCCGGCATCTTCCCCGTGTTCAACGGCACCGGCGGGAACGTGATCAGCGTGCAGGCGCTCCTCCAGCGGTGGGACGCCGTCGTCGCCACCACCGAGTCGCACATGGTCAACGACGAGTCGACCGCGCCGCAGCTGGTCGGCGGCACCCGGATCGTCACGGTCGGCCACACGGACGGCAAGGCCACGCCCGAGTCGCTCGCCCCCGCCTTCGACGCCTACGACGGCACCGTGCGGCACGCCCGCCCGGCCGCGGTGACCATCGCCCAGGCCACCGAGCTGGGCACCACGTACACGCTCACCGAGCTCACCGAGCTCACCGCCTACGCGCGGCACCGTGACGCCCGCGTCCACGTCGACGGCGCCCGCCTGGCCAACGCCGCCGTGCGGCTGCGCACCGGGCTGCGCGAGGCCGTCGGGGACGTCCACCTCCTGACCTTCGGCGGCACCAAGAACGGGCTGCTGCTCGGTGACGCGGTCGTCACCCTCGACCCGGCCCTGGCCGAGGCCGTCGACCGGTTGCGCAAGGCCTCCACCCAGCTGGCGTCGAAGATGCGGTTCGTCTCCGCACAGCTGCTCGCGCTGCTCTCCGACGGCCTGTGGCAGGACAACGCCCGCCGCGCGAACGCCGCCGCCGATCTGCTCGCCGACAAGCTCGCCACGCTCGGCCTGAGCCCGCGCTACCCGGTGGGCGCCAACGCCGTCTTCATTCCCGTCCCGGCCGAGGCGCTCACCCACGTCCTGGCCGAGGCGCCGGTGCTGCGCTGGGATGCCACGACCGTGCGCGCCGTCGCCTCCTACGACACCACCGAGGACGACGTCGACGCCCTGGTCGCCACGCTCGCGCGCCACCTGGACTGCTGAGCGTGGGGCTTCGTCCTCCCGCTACCAGCGGTGGTGCACCTGGGCGCGGATGCGCTCGTCGTAGAGGTTCTCGAGGGCAGACAGCAGCTCCTGCGAGAGCGGCTCGATCGCCGCGGCGGCCGCGTTGGCGCGTGCCTGCTCCACGTTCCGGGCGCCCGGGATGACGCTCGTGGCGCCCTGCTGAACGACCCACCGCAGCGCGACCTGCACGGGCGTGGCGCCGTCGGGCCCCAGCTCGTCGACGAGACGCGAGAACTCCTGCGCCGCGTCGACGCCCGTCTCGAAGTCGACGCCGGCGAACGTCTCGCCGACGTCGAAGGCCGCACCGTGCCGGTTGAAAGTTCGGTGGTCCGTCTCGGCGAACGTGGTCTCCTTCGTGTACCGGCCGGACAGCAGGCCGGAGGCCAACGGCACGCGGGCGATGACGCCGACCCCGGCCTCGGCGGCGCGCGGCAGCACCTGCTCCAGCGGCTTGCGCCGGAAGGCGTTGAGGATGATCTGGATGCTCGCCGGCGCCAACGCGTCGATCGAGGCCAGCGCCTGGTCGCACGTCTCGACGCTGACCGCGTACGCGGCGATCCGCTCCTCGGCCACCAGGGTCTCGAGCGCGTCACGCGTCTGAGCGGAGGTGAGCACCTCGGTGGGCGGGCAGTGCAGCTGGACGAGGTCGAGCCGGTCGACGCCGAGGTTCTTCCGCGACCTGTCCGTCCACTCGCGGAACGCCCGCAGGGTGTAGCTCTGCGGCACCTGCTCCGCCCGGCGGCCCATCTTGGTCGCCACGTACACGCCGGCCGACGGGTGCTCCGCCAGGAACCGGCCCACGAGGGCTTCGCTGCGGCCGTCGCCGTAGACGTCGGCCGTGTCGAAGAACGTCACGCCCTCCTCGACGGACGCACTCAGCAGATCGAGGCCCTGGGACTCGCTCACGTCGCCCCAGTCCGTGCCGAGCTGCCAGGTGCCGAGGCCGACCACCGAAACCGCCTGCCCGGTGCTGCCCAGCGTCCGCTGCTCCATGCCGTCATCCTTCCGTCAACGCGTCGGCGCCTCCCGGCGCCCGCCGTGGTCCTCGATCTGGACCATCCTGCCCGGCGGCGCCTCCGGTCGCGACGTCTGTGTCCCTTGTGACTGCTGAGACCGATGTGACGAACGAAGGGCTCCACGAGACCACTCACGGTGTAAGAGCGGGTCAAAAACGCGAGGACACGCGGAAAAACCGGCGCGTGAATGCGACAACCGAGCAACCGTGTGCGTAGTGTCGGCGCATGCGGCACCAGCAACAGGTGCCCGAACCCGAACGATGAGAGGGATTCAATGTCCGTCAACCGCACCGAGCTCGTCGCTGCTGTCGCCGAGCGTTCGTCGCTGACCAAGACCCAGGCCGACGCCGCGCTGTCCGCGCTGCAGGAGGTGCTGGTGGACTCGCTCAGCAAGGGCGAGGCCGTCAAGGTCACCGGTCTGCTGGGCGTGGAGCGGGTCGAGCGCGCCGCCCGCACCGGCCGCAACCCCCGCACGGGCGAGGAGATCCAGATCCCCGCCGGCTACGGCGTCAAGATCTCCGCCGGCTCGGCCCTGAAGAAGGCCGTCGCCAAGTGACGACGCGCTGACGCGCTCTACGCGCAGCCACGAGGCGGGCAGGACCGAGGCTGGTCCTGCCCGCCTCGTCGTCTCGGGTCGGTCGGCGCTCGGGGCGGACACTCCTCGGTCGTCCGGGTGGTCACGTGGGCGCTACGTTGTCCCGGGGCCGGACCGGGCCCCTCAGCGACGAAAGGGTGTGTTGTGGAGGTCGTCATCCGGCCCGACGGCGAGGACATCGCCGGGATCGTGGCCGACGTGTTCGAGCGGCTGCTGACGGACAGGCCCGACGCCGTCCTGGGGCTGGCCACCGGCTCCAGCCCGCTCGCGGTCTACGACGAGCTGGTCCGGCGTCATGAGGCCGACCGCATCACCTTCGCCCGCGCGCGGGCCTTCATGCTCGACGAGTACGTCGGCCTGGCCGCCGACCACCCCGAGCGGTACCGCAACGTCATCGAGCGCGCCTTCACCGGCCGTGTGGACTTCCCGCCCGACGCCGTCCACGGCCCTGACGGCGCAGCGACGGACATCCCGGCCGCCTGCGCCGCGTACGAGGACGCCATCGCCGGCGCCGGCGGCGTGGACCTGCAGCTCCTCGGCATCGGCAGCGACGGGCACATCGCCTTCAACGAGCCAGGCTCCTCGCTCGCCTCACGGACCCGCATCAAGACACTGACCCGACAGACGCGGGAGGACAACGCCCGGTTCTTCGGCGGCGATCCCGACGCCGTGCCCCACCACTGCCTCACGCAGGGCCTGGCGACGATCATGTCCGCCCGGCACCTGGTCCTCGTCGCCACCGGGCCGGGCAAGGCCGAGGCTGTCCACCACCTCGTCGAGGGCCCGGTGAGCGCCATGTGGCCCGCGACCGTCATGCAGCACCACCCCCGCGCGACGGTCCTCCTCGACCCGGCCGCGGCGTCGCGGCTGCAGCTCGCCGGCTACTACCGCGAGGTGTACGCGAGCAAGCCGGACTGGCAGGTTCTCTGAGCAGGTGACGCTCGGGCACCCAATTTACGAACCAGGGTACTTGTGTAAATCTCCGCACAGGCGCTAGTTTACTTAGGCAAGGCAACCCTTACTCCCGAACGTGGACGGTTCGTGCCCCGGGTGCCGGACGCTGTGGTGCCCACGCACGTGGGTCGAACCGGCCGTCGTCGGCGCCCGTGCCGGACGCGGCCGCGGTCGCATCTCCGGAAGGAACGTCATGATCAGTGCTTCGAGGTTGGCCGGTCTCACCCTCTGCGGGTTCCTCGCCGTCGGGCTCGTCGGCTGCTCGTCGGCGGTGCCGGACGAGCCGGAGCAGGTCGCGAGCGGCACGTCGGACGACTGGACGCCGGTCACCATCGAGCACGCGCTCAGTACCACCACCATCGATGACCGGCCGGAGCGGGTCGCGACCGTCGCCTGGGCGAACCACGAGATTCCGCTCGCCCTCGGCGTCGTCCCCGTCGGCATGGCCGCCAGCACCTGGGGCGACGACGACGGCGACGGCGTGCACCCGTGGGTGGAGGAGCGACTCGAGGAGCTGGACGCGCAGACCCCGGTCCTCTTCGACGAGACCGACGGGATCGACTTCGAGGCGGTCGCGAACACCCGCCCCGACGTGATCCTCGCCGGCTACTCCGGTCTCAGCCAGGAGGACTACGACACCCTGAGCAAGATCGCGCCGGTGGTCGCCTACCCCGAGGCGCCCTGGGCGACGCCGTGGCGGGAGACCGTCGAGATCAACAGCAAGGCGCTGGGCATGGCAGACGAGGGCGCGCAGCTCATTGCCGACATCGAGGCCGGCATCGCGGACGCCGTCGCGGAGCACCCGGAGCTCGAGGGTGCCACCGCGATGATGGTCACCCACGTGGATGTGAACGACCTGAGCGAGATCAGCTTCTACTCCGCCCACGACACGCGCAGCAAGTTCTTCGAGGACCTCGGCATGGAGGTCCCGGCCAGCCTCGAGGAGCTGTCCGCGGGCAGCGACTCTTTCAGCGGCAGCCTGAGTGCGGAGCGGGCCGACGTGTTCGAGGACGTGGACATCTTCGTGACCTACGGGGGCCAGGACCTGATCGACGCGCTCGAGGCCGACCCGCTGCTGTCGCAGCTGCCTGCCGTCGAGAACGGCGCCATCGTGACCCTGCCCGGCGACTCGCCCCTCGGTACCGTCGCGAACCCCACGGCGCTCCAGGTCTCCTCGATGGTCGACGACTACGTCGAGCTGCTCGCCGAGGCCGCGAGGGCCTCCGCGGGCGAGTGACGCACGGCAGCACGAGCGTGACGCCGTGACCACGCCCGCCACCGAGATGTCCGCCAGCGCCCCGGCAGCCACCGACGTGCCCGCTGCCGGCCTCGCCGCCGTGCGCCGGCCGCGACGGATGCGCGTGCTGTCGCTGCTGGCCCTGCTCGCGGCGCTGGTCGTGCTGGCCGTCGTGTCGGTCGCGATCGGCTCTCGGGACGTCGGCTGGGACGACATCGGCGCCGCGCTCGGGGGCTCTGCCGAGGGCTTCGACCGCGCCGCGATCACCCGGCGCATCCCACGTACCCTGCTCGCCGTGCTCGCGGGTGCGGCGCTCGCGGTCTCCGGATGCGTGATGCAGGGCGTCACCCGGAACCCGCTCGCCGATCCCGGCATCCTCGGTGTGACCATGGGGGCCTCGCTCGCCGTCGTCATCGGGATCGCCTGGTTCTCGCTGACCACCGTGACCGGCTTCATCTGGACCGGGATCGTCGGGGCCGGGGTGACGGCCACGATGGTGTACATCCTCGGCTCGGCCGGTCGCGGCGGTGCGACACCACTCAAGCTGGCCCTCGCGGGCGTCGCGACCTCCGCCGCGTTCGCCTCCTTCATCACGGCGGTGGTACTGCCCCGCAACGACATCGCCGCGAGCGTCCGGTCGTGGCAGATCGGGGGCGTCGGCGGCGGCACGTTCTTCTCGATCTCTCAGGTGCTCCCCTTCCTCGTGGTCGGCGCGGTGATCTGCCTGCTCGCCGCCCGGACGCTGAACACGCTCGCGCTCGGCGACGATCTCGCCTCGGGGCTGGGAACGCGGGTCGCCCTCACCCGCGGGATCGCCTCGTTCGGCGCCGTCGTGCTGTGCGGTGCGGTGACGGCTGTTGCCGGTCCGATCGGGTTCGTGGGACTTGTCGTGCCGCACCTGGTCCGGCTGCTGGTGGGGCCGGACCACCGGTGGCTCCTGCCGCTGTCCGCCGTCGCCGGCTCCTGCCTGCTCGTTGGGGCCGACGTGCTCGGCCGGGTCGTCGCCCGGCCGACGGAGATCGATGTCGGCATCATCACCGCCGTCGTCGGTGCCCCGTTCTTCATCGCCGTCGTCCGCCGGCAGAAGGCGCGGGGGCTGTGACGGCCCCACCCGCCCGGGCGGCCGCTCGCGGCGCCCCTGGACGCAGCGCCACGGAGGCCGTCGCCCGCGTGGCCCGCGTCCGCCGGGGACGCACCCGACACCGTCGCCTGGTCATCACCGTGCTGGCCCTGCTCGTCGCTGCCGCGTACGCGGCCTCGCTCATGGTCGGTCACACCGTCTACGCCCCGGTCGACGTCCTGCGTGTGATCCTCGGCCAGGAGGTTCCCGGCGCCTCCTTCACCGTCGGTGTGCTCCGGCTCCCGCGAGCCTCGCTGGCCGTTCTCGTGGGCCTGTGCTTCGGGCTCGGCGGCGTCACGTTCCAGACCATGCTGCGCAACCCGCTGGCCAGTCCGGACATCATCGGTATCAGCTCCGGTGCCGGCGCCGCCGCGGTGTTCGGCATCATCGTGCTCGGGCTGGACGGCGCGGCGGTCTCCTTGCTGGCGATCGTCTCGGGTCTCGTCATCGCGATGCTCGTCTACTTGCTCGCGTACCGGCACGGCACGGCCGGAACTCGCCTCATCCTCATCGGCATCGGCCTCGCAGCCATGCTGGACAGCGTCACCGCGTACCTGCTCGACCGCGCCCCGGAGTGGGAGCTGCAGGAGGCGATGCGCTGGCTCACCGGAAGTCTGAACGGTGCGGACTGGCAGACGGCGCTGCCGGTCCTCCTCGCGCTGGTCACCGGTGGGCCGGCACTGGTCGCGCAGACCCGCAACCTCGCCGCCGTACACCTGGGCGACGACGCCGCGGCCGCCCTGGGCGTGCGGATCGAGCGCACCCGGGTGATCGCCGTCGTCGCCGCCGTCGGTCTCGTAGCATTCGCGACGGCGGCCACCGGGCCGATCGCTTTCGTCGCCTTCCTCTCCGGCCCGATCGCCGCCCGGATCGTCGGTCCGCGTGGCTCGATGCTGCTGCCCGCGGCGCTGGTCGGTGCGCTGCTGGTGCTCGTCGCGGACCTCGGCGCGCAGTGGGCTCTCGGCACCCGCTTCCCCGTCGGCGTCGTCACGGGGGTCCTCGGCGCCCCGTACCTGCTCTACCTGATCGTCCGTACGAACCGCACCGGAGGTGCCCTGTGACCCGGGACCGTGATCTGCTCGTGGAGAACCTCACCCTCGGGTACCACGAGGGCGTCGTGATCGACTCGCTCGACCTCGTGGTCCCGCCGGGGCGGATCACAGCGATCGTCGGGGCGAACGCGTCCGGCAAGTCGACCCTGCTGCGCTCGATGTCCCGGCTGCTCACCCCCCGCGGCGGCCAGGTCCTGCTCGACGGCAAGGCGGTCCACGGCATGCCTCCCAAGGAGCTGGCACGGATCCTGGGACTGCTGCCGCAGTCCCCGGTGGCGCCGGAGGGCATCACCGTCGCGGACCTGGTCGGGCGCGGTCGCCACCCGCACCAGCGCCTGATGGCCCGGTGGAGCCGTGCCGACGAGGAGGCGGTGGCTGAGGCGCTCGTGGCCACGGACACGGTCGAGCTCGTGGAGCGGCCGGTGGACGAGCTCTCGGGCGGCCAGCGTCAGCGGGTGTGGATCGCCATGGCGCTGGCGCAGCGCACCGACATCCTCCTCCTCGACGAGCCGACGACGTTCCTCGACGTGAGTCACCAGGTCGAGGTGCTCGACCTGCTCACGGACCTCAACCGGGAGCGCGGGACCACCATCGTGATGGTCCTGCACGATCTGAATCTCGCCGCGCGGTACTGCGAGCAGCTCGTGGCTCTCGCCGGCGGGCGGCTGTACACCGCCGGACCTCCGGCGGACGTGCTCACGCCCGAGATGGTGCGGTCGGTGTTCGGTCTCCGCAGTGAGGTGATCGTCGACCCGATCTCCGCCAAGCCGCTCGTGCTTCCCCGCGGCCGCTACCACGACGTCCCGGACATCGACTCCCGGGATCCGGTGGCGGACCTCCCCGGTCGGCGACATGTCCCCTCGAGCGCTTAGAATGATCGCCATGAGTTCGACGACCCCGCCCAGTTCCCCGCAGGAGCCGGCACCGCCGTCGACGGGCGGCAGCACCGGCGTGATCGAGCGCGAGGAGCTGCGCGAGCAGGCCTCGCCGGGCGACGATGAGCGCTACGCCCACTACGTCCGCAAGGACAAGATCACCGCGGCGGCCGTCGCCGGCGAGCCCGTCGTCGCCCTGTGCGGCAAGGTCTGGACGCCCGGCCGCGACCCGAAGAAGTACCCGGTGTGCCCCACCTGCAAGGCGATCTACGAGGGCATCGGTGACCAGGGCGAGTCGTCCGGCTCCGGCAAGGGCCGAGGCTGGCCGTTCGGCCGCAAGGGCGGCTCGGGAAGCGGGGAGTGACCGGCGCCCACGAACGCCGGTCCCCCTCCAACCAGCTTCCCGCCGCCGTCTCCACGGCCGCGGCGGAGCACCTGCCGCCCGCCTACCCGGCGCGCGCGGCGTGGGGAACGGCGTCCCGGCTGCGTGCCTGGCAGGCCGACGCGCTCCGGCTCTACCTCGACAAGGACCCCCGCGACTTCCTGGCGGTAGCCACGCCAGGTGCCGGCAAGACGACCTTCGCGCTGCGGGTCGCCACGGAGCTGCTCGCCGGAGGCGTGGTCCGGCGGGTCGCGGTCGTCTGCCCCACCGAGCACCTGAAGTCCCAGTGGGCCGACGCGGCGTCCCGGGTCGGGCTGCAGATCGACCCGAGCTTCAAGAATGCCCAGGGCCGGCACGGTGCGTCGTTCGACGGCGTCGCCATCACCTACGCGCAGGTGGCCGCCAACGCCGCCCTGCACAGGGCCCGGACGTCGGCGGAGCCGACGCTCGTCATCCTCGACGAGGTGCACCACGGCGGCGACGCCCTCAGCTGGGGCGACGCCGTCCGCGAGGCCTTCGAACCCGCCCGGCGACGTCTTGCGCTGACCGGCACGCCGTTCCGGTCGGACACCGCCGCGATCCCGTTCGTCGACTACGTGGCCGACTCGCACGGCATCCGCCGTTCGCGCGCGGACTACTCCTACAACTACGGCGACGCGCTGCGTGACGGCGTCGTGCGGCCGGTGATCTTCCTCAGCTACTCCGGGCAGATGCGCTGGCGCACCAAGGCCGGTGACGAGGTGGCGGCCGACCTCGCCGAGACGATGACCAAGGACATGGCCGCGCAGGCGTGGCGCACCGCGCTGGATCCGACGGGAGAGTGGATCCCGGCCGTCCTGCAGGCGGCCGATCAGCGGCTCAGCGAGATCCGGCGCAGCGTCCCCGACGCCGGTGGGCTCGTCATCGCGACCGACCAGAACGCCGCCCGCGCCTACGCCGGCATCCTGCAGCGCATCACCGGCGAGTCGGCGGTCACCGTCCTGTCCGACGACGCCGGAGCCTCCTCGCGCATCGAGGAGTTCGCCGCGGGGGAGCAGCGCTGGCTCGTCGCGGTCCGGATGGTCTCCGAGGGCGTCGACGTCCCGCGGCTCTCCGTCGGGGTGTACGCCACCGCGACGTCCACGCCGCTGTTCTTCGCGCAGGCCGTCGGCCGGTTCGTCCGCGCGCGTCGGCGCGGCGAGACCGCCTCGATGTTCCTGCCGTCCGTCGCTCACCTGCTGGGGCTGGCCGGCGAGCTGGAGAACGAGCGGGACCACGCGCTCGACCGGGTGCTCACGGACGAGGAGAAGGGCGCCGAGTACAACCCGGAGGACGCCCTCGTCGCCGCCGCCAACAAGCCCGAGCAGGCCGGCGACGGGCTGCTCCCCGGGTTCGAGGCGCTCGAGGCGCAGGCCTCATTCGACAAGGTGCTCTTCGACGGCGGCGAGTTCGGCACGGGGGCCGCGGTCGGCTCGGTCGAGGAGCAGGAGTACCTCGGCATCCCCGGCCTGCTCGAGCCGGAGCAGGTCACGCACCTGCTCCGCGAGCGTCAGGCCGAGCAGGTGAAGACCCAGAAGCGCCAGGCCCAGGCCGACGAGACACGGCGCGCCAACTCCGGCGTCGACGACCACCGGCGCCGGCAGGCGGCCCGCAAGGAGCTCTCCAGCCTGGTCTCCGCCTGGTCACGCCGCTCGGGTCAGCCGCACGGGGTGGTCCACACGGAGCTACGGCGTCGTTGCGGTGGCCCTGAGGTGGCGCTGGCACGCACCGAGGAGATCGAGGCACGTATCGCGCTCGTGCGCAAGTGGTTCGTCGGGCGGGGCTGAACGTCACCGCGACCGCGTGAGATGCGACCCGAGATGCGGAGACGTCGTGTTCCCAGGAGACTCGGGGTACGGAAACGCGCAGGTCACCGGCCTGCCCCGAGCACAAAGGAGCCCTTCGTGAACCTCTGGCTCATTCTCATCATCGTCGGCGTCATCATGCTCATCCTCGGCATCGCGGTCGAGGCCGCCAAGGTACTGCTGTGGATCGGCATCATCGTCCTCGTGGTCTCGCTGATCATGACCTTCGTCTCGAGGTCCCGGAACAAGGTCTGAGAGAGGTGGTTCAGACCCGCGCCCGGGAGGGCTGAAAGGGACCGAGCATGAACTTCTGGCCGATCCTGATCGGCGTCGCGGTCGTCATGCTGGTGATCGGCAGCGCGATCCAGGCCGCGACGGCACTGGTCTGGACCGGCGTGATCGTGCTCATCGTCTCGGTCATCATGACGGCGCTGGAGAGCACCGACGTGGACCGCTGACCTCCCGGCCGGCGCGGCGGGGGCAGGCTTGCCCGACTCGCGCCGCGCCGGTCGGCGCGCGCGGCGGGACCGGCGTGGTCCATGGATCGGCGGTACTGCAGAAGGAGTGTCCTGGCGTTCTCCAGCCGCGACGCCGGTGCCAGGCCGTCGCGGATCTCAGATGGTCGCCGCGGGGTCCTCGTCGTCGCCGGGGTAGATGTCGACGTGCCGCGTCGGGATCGCCGGGTCGCCCTCGCTGAGCCGCCACGCCGCGTAGGGCAGCTCGTTCCGCGACGCCAGGTGCCGCTCCTTCGCACGCTCCAGCGCGCCGTCGTCCCGATGCTCGTCGACGATCTCGCCGCCGTCCCGGACCAGCTCCACCTGCATCGGCCGGGCCCCGGCGCGTTCGAGCTCCGCCCGGCCCGACCCCAGCGTCGCGCACGAGACCACGAGCTCCTCGGCGGCCCGGCTGCTGCGGTCCCGTACCCGCCCGGCCACCTTGAGGCCGCCGAGCGACGCCTTCGACACCGACGACTTCGCGACCTCCTCCATGGCCCCGTCGGCGCCCTCGCGGGAGACGAGCTTGTAGACCAGCTCCGCCGTCGGGTGCCCCGAGCCCGTCACGAGCTTCGTGCCGACGCCGTAGGAGTCGACCGGGGCGGCGTTCAGCGCCGCGATGGCGTACTCGTCGAGGTCGGAGGTCACGGTGATCTTCGTGGAGGTGGCTCCGAGGGAGTCCAACTGCTCGCGGACCGTGAACGCCTGTGCCACCAGGTCGCCGGAGTCGAGGCGCACGGCACCCAGCTCTCCGCCGGCCTCGCGGGCGGCCGCCACGGCCCGCTCCACCCCGCGCGTGACGTCGTAGGTGTCCACCAGCAGCGTGGTGCCCGGCCCGAGCGCGGCCACCTGGGCCGCGAACGCCGCCTCCTCGTCGTCGTGCACGAGGGTGAAGGAGTGGGCGGCCGTGCCGATGGTGCGGATCCCGTAGGAGCGACCCGCCTCCAGCACCGAGGTGCCGGAGAAGCCCCCGACGACGGCGGCCCGCGCGGCGGCGACGGCCGACGCCTCGTGGGTGCGGCGCGCGCCCATCTCCAGGCACGGGCGGCCGTGCGCGGCCGTGGTCATCCGCGAGGCCGCGGCGGCGACGGCGCTGTCGTGGTTGAGGATCGCGAGGATGACGGTCTCGAGGACGACGGCGTCGGCGAACGTGCCCCGCACCGTCATGATCGGGGAGCCGGGGAAGAAGCACTCGCCTTCCGCGTAGCCCATGATCGAGCCGCGGAAGCGGTAGTCGCGCAGGAGGTCGAGGGTCTCGTCGCCGACGATGCCCGCACCGGCGAGGTAGTCGATCTCGGCGCCGGAGAACCGGAAGTCCTCGACGGCGTCGAGCACCCGGGCCGTGCCGGCCACCACCCCGTAGCGACGACGGGCCGGGAGCCGGCGGGTGAAGACCTCGAAGACGCTCTGCCGCGAGGCGGTGCCCGAGCGCAGCGCGCCCTCGATCATCGTCAGCTCGTACATGTCCGTCAGCAGGGCGGTGCCGGCCGTCGTGCGCATACGTCTCTCCTAGGTCAGGCCGCTGCGGCGAGACAACCGTATCGCCAGGCCGTGCCGGTCCGGCCGGTCGTCCCGGTCCCGGACGGCGGGGCTCGTACGCTGGTCCTCGTGAATCGAGCATCGCCGCTGCCCGTGGAGGAGGAGTCGACGGTCGAGGAGACGACCGCGGCCCCGGACCGTCGCTGGCGCACCCTGGTCTGGGACGACCCGGTCAACCTCATGACCTACGTGACCTATGTGTTCCAGACGTACTTCGGCTACGACGAGCCGACCGCGCACCGACTCATGATGAAGGTGCACACCGAGGGACGCGCCGTCGTCTCCACCGGGCCCCGGGAGAAGATGGAGGTCGACGTCCAGGCCATGCACTCCTACGGGCTCTGGGCGACTCTCGACCAGGAGGGGGAGGGCTAGTGCACGCCTTCGTACCCGTGCGGGGCAGACTGGTGTCCCGGCTCGAGGAGGTCGAGCGCCGGATCATCGCCCGCCTCGTCGCCGACACCGCGGAGCTGCTCGGGACCCAGCTCGAGAGCCGTGCGGGTGCCGGTGTCGACGCCACCGGCGAGGACCACATCCTCGCCTCCCTCGACTTCGAGCCCGCCGAGGAGTCCGCGCCCGACGCACCCGCCGACGCCGCACTCGCCCGCCTGCTGCCGCCGATGAGCCACGACGAGGAGCTCGCCGCCGAGCTGCGTGGCCTGACCGAGAGCTCGCTGCGGGCCGCCAAGGTGGAGCGCCTCGACACCGTCTGGCGCGCCCTGGCGGCGGACAGGGACGCCGTCGTGGTCCACGAGGGCACCGAGGACCAGTGGCTGTCCGCGCTCACCGACGTGCGGCTCGTCCTCGCCTCGCGGCTCCACATCGAGAACGAGGCCGACGCCGAGGCCGTCTACCGCCGGGCGCAACGGCCGCGCTCCGGCCGACCGGAGGAGGCGTCCGGCGGCGAGGGCACCGGAGGCACCGAGGAGCCCGGCAGCGGCGAGCGCGACGAGGTCGAGGAGGCGATGGCGACCATGTACGCCGCACTGACGTGGTGGCAGGAGTCACTTCTGCAGGCGATGACCCGCAGAGGCCGCGGCCGCGGCCGTTAACGCGGTCACCGGGCCGATCCCAGCGCTGGTCACAGGGCCGACGAGGTGGCCGGAGTCACTCCGCCAGGCATGTTCCGCGGCGGAGCCCGCGATTAGGCTCGAACGTCGTGGACGACGCACCGATCGGCATCTTCGACTCCGGCGTTGGCGGCCTGACGGTCGCCCGCGCAGTGCTCGACCAGCTGCCCGGCGAGTCCATCCTCTACCTCGGTGACACCGCCAACACGCCGTACGGTCCGAAGCCGATCGCGCAGGTGCGAGCGCTCGCCCTCGAAGCCATGGACAACCTGGTCCTCTCCGGCGTGAAGATGCTCGTCATCGCGTGCAACTCCGCCTCCTCGGCCGTCCTGCGGGACGCGCGGGAACGGTACGCGATCGACGCCGGAGTCCCGGTCGTCGAGGTCATCCAGCCCGCGGTGCGCCGGGCCGTCGCCGCCACCCGCACCGGCCGCGTCGGCGTCATCGGCACCCGCGCGACCATCGACTCCGACGCGTACCCCGACGCCTTCGCCGCCGCGCCTCACCTGACGCTCACGACGGCGGCCGCACCACGGTTCGTGGAGTTCGTCGAGCGGGGGATCACCTCCGGGCCGGAGGTGCTCGCCGCCGCGCAGGAGTACCTCGCGCCGGTCCGCGAGGCCGACGTCGACACCCTGGTGCTCGGGTGCACCCACTACCCGCTCCTGACCGGCGTCGTCTCCTACGTCATGGGAGAGGGCGTCACGCTCGTCTCCTCCGCCGAGGAGACCGCCAAGGACGTCTATCGGAACCTCGTCGCGCACGACCTGCTGCGCGACCCGGCTGCTCCAGTCGCCCCGAGCCGGTTCCTCGCCACCGGGGACCCGGAGAGCTTCGCGTCGCTGGCTCGGCGCTTCCTCGGCCCGGAGGTCACCCACGTCGGCCAGGTCGACGCTGACGAGCTGGCGGGCATGCGATGAGGCTGACCGTCATCGGCTGCTCGGGGTCGATGTCCGGCCCGAACTCGCCCGGCTCGTGCTACCTCGTGCAGGCCGACGGCCCGGACGGCGCCGGCGGCGTGCGCACCTGGTCCGTGGTCCTCGACATCGGCCCGGGGTCCATGGGCGCCCTGCTCAACCACGTAGACCCGGCCGCCGTGGACCTGCTCACGCTCTCCCACCTGCACGCCGACCACATCGCCGATCTCGTCGGGATGCAGGTCTACCGGCGCTGGCACCCGGACGGTCCGCTCGCGCGGCTGGCCGTGGCGGGCCCGACCGGCACCATGGAGCGGCTGCGAGCCATGGACGGCGGCGACGAGTCCGAGTGCTACGACGGCGAGTTCGCCTTCGCCGACCATGCGCCGGGCACGCCCGTGCAGCTGGGCCCGATGACCCTGGAGTGCTTCCCGGTCAACCATCCGGTGCCGGCCTTCGGGCTGCGGGTGACCGGCCCGAGCTCGCGATCCGGAGGTCCGGATCGCGTGACGATCGCCTACACCGGAGACACCGACACCTGCGACGGGCTGATTCCGCTCGCCCAGGACGCCGATCTGCTGCTCAGCGAGGCGGCGTTCCAGGAGGGCCGCGACACCGTGCGCGGGGTGCACCTGACCGGCAAACGCGCCGGCGAGCTCGCGACGACCGTCGCCGCCCAGCGGCTGGTGCTCACCCACCTCCAGCCCTGGACCGCGCCCGCGGCCGTCCGCGCGGAGGCCCACGGCGTCTACGGCGGGCCCGTCGACATCGCCGAACCGGGCGCCACCTGGACACTGTGAGCCGGGGCGCCACGGCGTCGGTAACCTGGCGGCCATGAGCAAGGAGCCCCTGAGCACACCCGCGCCACCGGCCGGCCGGCACACCCGCGCGGCAGCAACCCACGAGATCCCCGACGAGATGCGCCGGGACGTCCGGCTCCTCGGCGGCCTGCTGGGCCAGACCCTCTCCGAGTACGGGAGTCCGGGCCTGCTCGAGGACGTCGAGTCCCTGCGCGAGCTCGCCATCGCCGCGCTGGAGGACCCCACGGGGGAGACGCTGACCCGCGCCGAGGAGCTTGTCGACTCCTTCTCCGCCGAACGGGCCGAAGAGGTCGCGCGCGCCTTCACCTGCTACTTCCACCTGAGCAACCTCGCCGAGGAGCAGCACCGCGTCCGCACCCTGCGGGCACGCGACGGCGAGGTGCCGCTCGCGCAGCAGCGCCCCTCGGACTCCGTCGCCGCGGCATTCACCCACCTCGCCGCCGAGGTCGGAGACGAGGAGGCGGAGCGCCGCCTCGCTCGGCTGCGCTTCCAGCCGGTGCTGACGGCACACCCCACCGAGGCCCGCCGCAATGCCATCGCCGCCTCCGTGCGTCGCCTCGGCAGCCTCCTCGACCACCGCGACGACCCACGCCTCGGCCCGGGTGCCCTCGAGGAGAACCAGCGCGACATGCTCGAGGAGGTGGACAACATGTGGCGGACCGCCCAGCTGCGGGTGTCCAACCCCTCGCCGCTGGACGAGGTCCGCACCGCGCTCGCCATCTTCGACACGTCCTTCTCCGAGGTCTTCATGGCCTCCTACCGACGCCTCGACGATTGGATCCAGGGCGAGCACCGCGGCGCCCGCCCCCCAAAGGCGCCGCCGTTCATCCGGCTCGGCTCCTGGATCGGCGGGGACCGCGACGGCAACCCCAACGTGACGGCGACGGTCACCCGCCAGGCCGCCGCGCAAGCCGCGGAACGCGTGCTCGTCGCGCTCGAGGAGCGCGCCCGCCGCGTCGGGCTCGCGCTGACCCTCGACGACCGGTACACCCCACCCAGCGAGGCGGTGTCGGCCCTGTGGGTCCAGCAGCGCCAGCTCTCCGAGGAGCTCACCACGCAGGCGGCCGCCCACTCGCCCGGCGAGACCCACCGCCAGGTGATGCTCGTCGTCGCCGCGCGGATCGGCGCCACCCGAGGCCGGGACGCGGACCTGTCCTACGACGGCCCGGAGGCCCTGCTCGCCGAGCTGCGGACCGTGCAGGAGTCGCTGGCCGACGGCGGTGCGAAGCGCGCGGCGTACGGCGACCTCCAGGAGCTGATCTGGCAGGTGCAGACCTTCGGCTTCCACCTCGCCGAGCTCGAGATCCGCCAGCACTCCAAGGTGCACAGCCAGACCCTCGGCTGGCTGGAGGACGACTCCGCCCCCGAGCCCGCGGTGCCGGGGGAGGAGGTCATCGAGACCTTCCGCGCCATCGCCGCCGTGCAGCAGCGCCACGGCGTCGCCGCGTGCCGTCGCTACATCGTCTCCTTCACCCGGTCGGCGCAGAACCTCGAGGACGTCTACACCCTCGCCGAGAAGGCCCTGGGCTCTCCCGACGCCGCGCCGGTGCTGGACGTCATCCCCCTGTTCGAGACCTTCGACGACCTGCGGGCCGCGCCACGCATCCTCGAGGAGATGCTCGAGATCCCGGCGGTCCAGCGGCGCCTCGAGGAGACGGGACGGCGCCTCGAGGTCATGCTCGGCTACTCCGACTCGGCGAAGGACGTCGGCCCGGTGGCCGCCACGCTCGCCCTGTACGACGCGCAGGCGCAGATCGCCGAGTGGGCCCGCAAGCACGACATCGAGCTGACCCAGTTCCACGGCCGCGGCGGCGCGCTGGGACGCGGCGGCGGCCCGGCGAACCGGGCGATCCTCGCGCAGCCGCCGCACTCGGTGGACCTGCGCTTCAAGGTCACCGAGCAGGGAGAGGTCATCTCCGCCCGCTACGGCAATCCCGACATCGCCGTCCGGCACATCGAGCAGGTCGCCGCCGCCACCCTGATGGCGTCCGCGCCCTCGACCGAGCGCCGGAACGCCGAGGCGGCCGAGCGGTACGCCGACCTCGCCGCTCACATGGACGCCGTCTCGCGGGAGCGCTTCTTCGGGCTCATCGGTGCCGAGGGCTTCGCGCCCTGGTTCGCCCAGGTGACGCCGCAGGAGGAGATCGGGCTGCTCGCGATCGGGTCTCGGCCGGCGCGCCGGGGGCTGTCCGTGGAGTCCCTCGAGGACCTGCGGGCGATCCCGTGGAACTTCGCGTGGAGCCAGGCACGGATCAACCTCACGGGCTGGTACGGCCTCGGCACGGCGCTGGACGCCGTCGGGGACCTCGAGCTGCTGCGGTCGGCGTACGGCGACTGGCCGCTCTTCGCCGCGCTGATCGACAACGTCGAGATGTCCCTGGCCAAGACCGACCGGCGCATCGCCGAGCGTTACCTCGCCCTCGGTGATCGGGAGGATCTCGCCCAGCTCGTGAGCGAGGAGCTCGACCTGACCACCCGCTGGGTGCTGGCCATCACCGGCCACACGCGGCTCCTCGAGGGCCACCGGGTGCTCGGGCGCGCCGTCCAGCTGCGCAACCCCTACGTCGACGCACTGTCCCTGCTGCAGCTGCGTGCGCTGCGGGCGTTGCGCACGGAGGACCAGAGCGAGCAGGAGTTCGACGAGCAGCGAAACCTCCTGCTGCTGACGTTGAAGGGCGTCGCGGCCGGTCTGCAGAACACCGGCTGAGCAGTCAGCCGCCGCTCGACCGGTCGAGCAAGGAGCCACCCGGTGCGTCGACGGGCCGCCGCGGGCGCTGAACTTGCCCTGAGAGGGAGGATCTGGTTGCCATCAGCAGCCAGATCCTCCCTCTCGGTATCTCCGGGGCGCTCTGGCCGCGTGCCCGGCGGCGGTCGGGCAGCCTCCGACGACGGTCCGACAACTTGTCCACAGGCGTATCGAGGCCGTCGGCCGGTCTGTTGATGGCCGCCGCGGGATCACGCTGCGGAGCGGCACGCTGCTCCAGTGGGCAGGAGGGGAAGCGAGCTTGCCGAGGAGCGCCTCCGTCGCTCGTCGGTGCATGGCGTCTTCACGCTCGCGATGGCGCACGAGGCGGGCCTGACCAGGGCGGCCGTCCGACACCCAACCGACCACGGCCGCTGGAGACACGTCGTCGGCCATGCGTATGTCGACACCGCTCGGCCGATCGAACGCAAGATGACCGAGGTCCGGCGTCGTGCCGTGGGAGCAGCGCTCTCCTGGCCCGGATCCGTCGTGGGCTTGGGCACCGCCGCGCTGCTCCACGGGCTGCCCGTGCAGGACGACGGCCACACGCACGTGATCGTCACCGACCGGCGGCGATCCATGGCTGGGCTGGTGCCGCACCGGTTGCAGGTCGCCCCGACCGACGTGCGGACGTGGGCCGGCTTCTCGCTGACGTCGCGGCGACGGACGGTGGTGGACTGCCTGATGCTCCTGGCGCGCGCCGAGGCCGAGCGCCTCATGGCCTGGGTGCGCACGCGCGATGTCCTCAGCGGCGCCGAGCTCCGGCGCGTTGCCGAGGTCCGAGCCGGTCACCGAGGCGTTGCCCAGCTACGGTCCCTGATCGCGGCCACCGAGGAGGGGGCGCTCAGCGAGCTGGAACGGCTGCTGCACCGGCTCCTGCATGAGGCCGGCATCATCGGCTGGGCCGCCAACGAACGAATCGTGGTCGGTGGACGGATCGTGGCGCGGGCCGACGTCCTGTTCGCCGCAGAGTCGGTCATCGTGGAAGTCGACGGCCGGGCTTTCCACACGGACTTCGAGGGCGATCGGGCCCGGCTGAACACGCTGACGCTCGCGGGCTTCACGGTGCTGCGCTTCACGTGGACCCAGCTCACTGAGCGGCCGGCGGAGGTTGTCGGCCAGATCCGCGCGGCGCTGCGCGAGCCACGGACTCGTTGACACGTGACTAAACGGTCACCTAATGTTCTTGGTGTGCAGGAGGATCTGGTTTTCAAGGCGCTCGCGGACCCCACGCGACGCCTGCTCCTCGACGCGCTCTTCGAGCGAGACGGCCGCTCGCTCGGAGAGCTGGAGACGATCGTCAACCGGCACACGGAGATGTCGCGGTTCGGGGTGGCCAAGCACCTCAGGCTCCTCGAGAGCGCGGATCTCGTCATCGTCCAGAAGTCCGGACGGGAGCGCCTGCACCACCTCAACGCGGTCCCGATCCGGACGATCCACGACCGGTGGATCGACAAGTACACCGAGCGTCACGTACGCGCGCTGACCGACCTCAAACGACTATCGGAAGAAGACGACCGTGAGTGAGACGACCCAGATCCACGGGATCTACATCGATGCCCCCGCCGAGAAGGTCTGGCAGGCATTGACCAGCTCGGAGTACACGAACCGGTACGGCTACGGCGGCGACATCGACATCGAGCCGCGCGTCGGCGGCAGGTACCGGCACCTGACCACCGACGAGATGAAGCGGATGGGGATGGGCGTCGTCGCCGTCGAGGCGTCGATCGTCGAGTTCGATCCACCCCGAAAGCTGGTCCTCGACTGGGCTGCCGTGTGGCACGAAGAGCCGGCCTCGCGACTCACCTACGAGATCGCTGAGGGTCCGTCCGGCCTGACCCGCGTGACCCTGACCCACGAGCTGGCCGACGCCCCGGCGACGGCCAAGGACGTCGCGGGCAACGGTGACGTCGAGAACGGCGGGGGTGGCTGGCCCTGGGAGCTGTCCAGCCTCAAGACCCTGCTCGAGACCGACCGGGTGATGACGACCGCCGGGAGCTAGGCCGCCGGCCGCCCGTTTGACTCGCCGGGACGGATCGGGCGTCCTGTCCCGTCAGCATCCCCAGGTAGCCTCGAATTCAGTGTCAGGGTGAGTGTTGCCGCCCTTGTTGCGGTGGTTGGATCCTGAGCACCTGGTGTCTGGCTCATAGCCTCGTTGCCGACAGCGGTCTGGCATGCATGGGTTTTGCCGGCACCAGGTGTGAA